>NZ_CAWUDN010000010.1:0-119059 GCF_963920915.1 Nostoc sp. PCC 9305 | reverse complement strand
TTCATCCAGTTCAAAGGTGGATGAACGGAGTTCTGAGGTGGATTCATCCAGTTCAGAGGTGGATGAACGGAGTTCCCAATCTCCAATACTTTTTATAAAACTGGTAATTGATTAAACAAAATCCAATAAAAACCAAGCTGTTGGACTGCTTGGTTAAATTGTTCAAAATCGACAGGTTTGACGATGTAGCTATTTACCCCAAGCTGGTAACTCTCGATCATATCCTGGTCTTCAGCAGAAGATGTCAGCACTACAACTGGAATCATTTGTGTGCGTGGATCGGATTTGAGTTGCCGTAAAACTTCTAATCCACTTATCCTTGGCAGTTTCAAATCTAGCAAAATGACTTTGGGTTGATTCGTCATGCTACGGTGGGCGTACTCTCCCCGACAAAAGATAAAATCTAGAGCTTCGGCTCCATCTTGAAGTAGTTGAATATTGTTGCCAATTCTACCGCGACGCAATGCTCGGATAGTTAACTCGGCATCAGTAGGATTATCTTCAACTAACACAATGGAAATTGATTGCTCTAAAGATGGGTCATTGGGTTGGTCACTCATGGGTTATATTTACCCTTCAAGGGTGAAATAAAAAGTTGCGCCTCGATCGATCGCTGCTTCTGCCCAGATGCGCCCACCGTGGCGTTGAATAATGCGCTGCACGATCGCAAGTCCAATCCCCGTACCTGCAAAATCTTGTTCGCGGTGCAGACGTTGGAATACTCCAAACAAATTATCGGCATACTGCATATCAAATCCGGCTCCATTATCTCTAATGAAATACACTCCTTCCCCATCCATAAGCTCATAGCCCACTTGAATGTAAGCAGGAGATTTGTAGCGGGTGTACTTAATCGCATTTGATAATAGATTTATCCAAACTTGTTTGAGCAGTGAAGGGTCAGCCTGACATATAGGTAAATCGGCGATCGCAAATTCAATCTGACGACCCTGCAAATCTGAGGCTAAATCACTTAGCACCTGTTGAATTATCTCATTAAATAAAACGGGCTGCCGAGATATTTCCTTACGATCTAGGCGGGATAGGTTCAACAAATCGTCAATCAACTCACCCATGCGTTTGGCATTCTCCCGCATAATTTTTAGGTAACGATTGGCTTCTGTATCGAGTTGCTTACCGTAGTCTTCTTGCATCATTCTCGCAAAGCCAACGATCGCCCGCAGCGGTGCCCGTAAATCATGAGAAACGGAGTAGGAAAAAGCCTCTAACGCTTTGTTAGCAGCTTGCAATTGCTCTGTCCGCTGGATTACTCGTTCTTCTAATTCAGCATTGAGTTGGCGGACTTCTGCCTCCACTGCTTTCAGGGCGCTGATATCGCGCATGATCGTAGAAAAATATTCCAGACTGCCATCTGTGGCTTTGTGAGCAATGATCATTTGGGAAACCGGAATTTCTCTACCATCACCGCCCAACAAGGCGGTTTCACCAACCCAGATTCCATTTTGGATAGCTGCCGGAATGCCTTGATTTTGGATAATCTCTAATGCCCACTGGGGATGGTAGTTGGGGATGTTCATGGTAGTTATATCTGCATCCAGTGGTATGCCTGCCAATTTTCTGGCTTGAGTGTTATTCCAAAAAACATTGCCTTGGGGAGTGGCCATACCAATATGATCGGTGGATGCTTCTAGGATGGTAATTAGGCGATCGCGGTCTTTCTCGGCTCGTTGGCGTTCGGCAATTTCAGCCCGTAAGGATTCATTTAGTTCTGCCTCCTGCTTCAACAGACGGGCATTGTCAATGGAAATAGCTGCCTGAGTAGAAAGTAAACTGAAGATTTCAATTCGCTCTGGGGTAAAGGCGCTGGTGGTGAGATTATTTTCTAAAAGGACAACTCCAGTTAGTTTTCCCTGGTTTAAAAGAGTAGCGCAAAGAATTGACTTCGATTGGTGGCGAACAATCCAGGGTTCAGATTGAAAATTGCCCAATTGAGCAGCATTGTCGAGAATAACACTCTCTTGCGTGCGAACCACGTAGTTAATCAGCGCAGTTGGCAAGTAAGGAGTCCGATCTGCTGATATCGATTCCAAGGGAATTGATTGCAAAACTTCTACTGTCTCATTACCAATCGATCCCATCGCCTCAACCCGCCATTCGTCTTGTGTTGGCAAAATCAGATAACCTGTTTGCGCCCCGGCATTCTCAATCAGGATGGTCATCAGTTTTGCCAGGAGTTTATCTAACAGAATTTCACTGGCGATCGCTTGGGAGGCTTTCAATACCGTTTCTAAATCAAGTGCTTCTAACTTACTGGAAGTCGATTGTGTAGTGTCAAGTTGACGTGTGCTGGTTCGTTGCGATCGCAGTTCTAGCAGTTGGGGATAGCGTCTTTCCAAATCTTCAACTTTAGCAGTTGCCCCCCACCTTAAATAACCATACTTCGCCTCTTGCAGATAGGCTTTAGCAATTGTCATCCGGTTGTTTGCCAGATGAAACTTTGCTGCTAGTTCGTTGGCTAGCGCCTCTTCTTGGAGATATTCGTTTTCTCTAGCCAGAGCGATCGCGCGATCGTAGCCATCCATTGCTGCTGCTACTTCACCCAATACCCGATGCCGTTCTGCTTCTACCAAATACCACTTATGTAAATAATTCATCGGGGCATGATCTGCCCAAAGTTGCATCTTCTGTTGACTTTCAGTTACCCGTTGGAGAATCATTGCTTGCTCCTCCTGATTCACCTGCGGATAAAGCATCAGTCGCGCCAGGGAATCATAAAAATAGAAGATGGGGAAAACTGCATTCGACCTACCCCCATCCGGGTAATTTTCTGCTTGATTGGCATTGTCAACGGCTTGGGAAAAATTCTCGAAGTAATAGCAAAGAAACAGCTTATTGAAGTAAAGATAAAACAGCCCTTTATGATGATTAGCTTGTTGTAGCAAAGGTAATTCTTGCGACTCATCATAAGCCTCACCGATCAAAATTTCGGGAGTTGCAGCTGTTGTCATCAAGTTCAAGACTGTCTGTTGATAAACCTTGAGTGCATTGGCATTAGTAGATTCTTTCAGTTGAGTGAGTACTTGGATGTAGCTTTCTAGTTTCTGTTCCAGTTCGGGCAGGGGCATATCTGTAAAAAAACAGTGGTCGCAGTGGTGCAAAATACTGTATGCGGCAAATTCCAAATCTCCCGTCTCAATACCGATTTGGTAAGCCTCCTGTAATGGTTTAATCGTTTCTTTCAGATGAACATTCCGAAACCGCACAGAGGCGTTTGCCATGAATAGGGTTTTACAACGGATCAGTAAGTTGCTGGATTGTTCTAGTAGCTTCAGTGCCAACTGCACAAACTGATAGGCCGTTTCAATCTCTAGAAGCACGCTACCCAGAATGTTACTGTAGGCGGCGTAGGCGAAGGCTGAAAGGTCATGATTGCCGTACTTAATTGATAAATTCACCATCTCCAGAATGATTAGTGGAAATAGCGCTGGGGCTGCTTGGTAGGCTGGGGCCGTCAAATTTGCTAGTAACCACATGCTGAGGGGAGCGATCGCATCCGTCATCGGTGGTAGATTAAACAAATCTTCCACTCGCCTAATCTGCAAGGTACGGGCAGTATTGGAGAATGCTTGCTGAATTTCCTCTGGAGTTGGTGCAACTGGCAGATGTACGCCTAATTCCTCTAGAGCCTGAAGACCGATCGCCAGTGCTGACAGAAATTGCATCTGTCCGCAATATGCTTGAATTTTTACTTCATAAACTTTAATTTTGGCTGCCAGCGATTTGGTATTTTCTAGCACGCAGCTTACCAATTGTTCCATTAACTCCAGTTCGCCATTGAGGTAAGCTGTTTCTGCTGCCAAACTATACAGTGCTAGAGGCAATTCATATTGAGTTTGCCAGCAATTATCTGCCAACAAATCTAAACCGATTTGGAAGTATTTTAAAGCAGAGTTATATGCTGTAGAAGCTTTCGCTTTTTCTCCTGCCATCAAATTTAGTTGAGCCAGTTCATCGCGTTCTGCCTGGATTTTAATTAGCTCTTTACCTAAATTGAGTTGATTGGTGATGTCAAAGATATTTTGCTCTCGCTGTTGGGCAGAAGCTTGCTGGAGAAGTCGTTTGCCGATTTGCAGATGAACATTTCGCCGTTCTGATTCGGGGATCAGAGAATAAGCTGCTTGCTGAATGCGATCGTGAGCAAATTTATATTCAATGACAGGGTTGCTAGGGAGTGGCACATCCAAGACAACGGATTTGTGGGCATTACTCATGGGCAAAATCAACCCTTGAGCGATCGCTACTCCCAAAGCTTGGGCGGCTTGCCGTTGGGATAATTGGGCGGCAAATGTTAAGGTTTCGAGATTAAATTGGTTGCCAATGCAGGCAGATAGCTGCAACACTTGCTGCGTCTTTTCATTGAGCTTCTGAATCTTACCTGCCATCAACTCCACAATGTTATCGGTAATTCCCCGATTCTTAATTAGTTCTATCGACCATTGCCATTTCTTTGTTTGGCGATCGAATTCTATTAGCCCTTCAGTGTAGAGAGATTTCAAAAATTCATTAATGAAAAAGGGATTGCCACCAGTTTTTTGTTGCACCAGTTCTGCTAAGGGTAGGGAATCCTCTGGTTGGCAGTGCAATGTATCGGCAATCAGCTGATTGATATCAGGTAAACTTAATGCTGCCAGAGAAAGTTGGTTCACTACTGCTCCAGCTTGGCGAATTTCCTCTATCATCTGGATCAGGGGATGAGCTGTATTCACCTCGTTATCTCGATATGCCCCCATTAACAACAACGATTGTTTCTCAGTGGAGGTAGCCAGTAGTTGAATCAGCTTCACCGAGGCATTATCTGCCCACTGAAGATCGTCTAAAAAGATGACGAGTGGATGTTCTGACTGGGTAAAGACGCGAATGAAATTTTGGAAGACTTGGTTAAAGCGATTTTGAGATTCAGTTGGCGGTAGAATAGGTACGTCTGGTTGATTGCCGACAATTAATTCCAATGTGGGAATTACTTTGGTAATGACGCGACTGTTTGAGCCAAGGGCAGCTAAGAGGTTGTCTCGCCACAGACACAGTTGTATATCCTCTTCAGTCAATAATTGTTTGATGAGTGATTCAAAGGCTTGAGCGATCGCAAAGTAAGGAATATCTCGCTGATACTGGTCAAATTTGCCAGAAATAAAGTAGCCCCGTTGTTGCGTAATCGGTTTATAAATTTCCTGCACCAATACTGACTTGCCAATACCGGAATATCCTGCTATCAGCATCAGTTCAACTTGAGAAGCAGACAGTTCGTCTTTCTTACGTGCTACTCTGGCGATCGCTGCTAATAATGTCTCAATCTCCCTTTCTCTACCATAGAGTTTTTCCGGGATATAAAACTTATCAGAAATATCCTGTTGCGCTAACACAAAAGGCTCAATTCGTCCTGTATTTTCTAGCTGAATTAGACACTGTTCTAAATCAGTTTTAATTCCCCAAGCACTTTGATATCGATCCTCTGCTGTTTTAGCTAAAAGTTTCAAGATAATTTCGGAAACGCTCGCCGGAATTTCTGGAGCGATAACATGGGGTGGAACGGGTTCCAAAGCCAGATGGTAATGAATCAACTCCAGGGCATCACTAGATTCAAAGGGCAGCCGATGGGTCAATAGTTGATAGAAGGTAGCACCTAATGAATAAAAATCAGTTCGGTAGTCCAGAGAACGGTTCATCCTGCCTGTTTGCTCTGGAGAGATGTAAGCTAATGTTCCCTCTAATACGGTTGGATTTTTGAGAGTTAATGTCTCCCGCGATCGGGCAGTTGAAATCCCAAAATCAATAAATTTAAGTTGTTGTGTTTCTAGATTTAAAACAATATTCGATGGATTAATATCTTTATGAATAATATTTGCACTATGAATTTCACTTAAAATTTCAGCAATCCGAACAGCTAACTTCAGAAACTCGATTAAGGAAAACCTTCTTGTCGCGATAATTTTTGTTAAGGATTCGCCTCCAAAATCCTCCAGAACGATCGCAAAAGTGCTTTGATATTGCTGCAAGTCGTAAGCCTGGATAACACCTTCCAATGATAAGCTGCGGGTGATTTCGTATTCCAGCTTATAGCGTGTGATTTCCTCTGGTGTAGGGTAGTCTTTCTTCAAAATCTTGAAGATTAAAGGCAAACGATCCCGTTCCCGTATTCCTCTATAGACCCGTGAATTAGCACTTTCATGGATTTTTGCCCAAATTTTATATTCAGGAATTTCCAGCATGGCTCAACCGCCTTCAATTCTTATATTGAGGAGCAAAGTAGGGTTGACTTGCAAGCCAGATTATACAATAGTCAAACCCTTAATTATTCATTTATTTAGACTGTACCTGGGCTGACTAGTTCTAACAGGCGTGATTGATTTGATCTCTTCACTGGCTGGGGACGTTACGCTGACTCAATGGCGACAATCTGGATTCCCTTGCTTTTTCTGTAGTTTTCTCATGACTTTTTCAACACCCCTGTGTTGATTTTTACCATTGATTTGCCCACTCTTGACAGCCATCCATTTTTCTTAACTTGATACCAAGGTTAAGACAGACTAAATATCCGTAGTCTACATTAATAAAGTAGAAACTGATATCAGTAGAAAAGAAATGCGTGGGGATTTTATGTATGTAACTAACTTACAATCTTTAGGTTCACGATCGCAAGACAGATAAATGCAAAGTATCGACTTTTACCTTTGCTTTAACCGTTAAATTAGTCAAATATTTAATTTGCAGTATTCATGAGGTTTAGTTGGGAGAATGCTTAAATTAGTCCGTGGCTTTGATTACCATAAATACCTGAGAAAATGCTGAGAATTAACTAAATTTTCTCAAGGGATAAATTTATGAAAATTATGGCTTCATTTCAGATAGGCTTCAGTCCTAACAGAGATACTTTGGATGTTCGGGATAACTCAAATATCAGTAGTGTTAGAGTCGAAGGCTTTATTTGATTGCAATGTAGATGCGATGTCTACGGCGGCAAGCTACGCAGTAGCAAGAATCTAATGGAGTCTTCAACAAGAAGGCATCTTCTTTATACCAATAGCCTTTATGAATCTGCTTGTAGCTTAGTTTCCTCTGAATCGATCGATACAAAAAGAAATATCCAAAGGACGAAAGAAGAATATGAACTGGAAAACACTTTCTTTAATTGCTGGTTTGATTTTAACTACCAGTCTCACTGCTTGCTCTAGCAGCCCTGCAAGCAACAATCAAATTGCTCCTGAAGCCTCTCCTGCTATGAGCAAAGACAAAGCTGGTGATGCAATGGGCAAAGATGCGATGGGTAAAGATAAAGCCGGCGATGCAATGGGCAAAGATGCGATGGGTAAAGACAAAGCCGGTGGTGCAATGGGCAAAGATGCAATGGGTAAAGACAAAGCCGGTGGTGCAATGGGCAAAGATGCGATGGGTAAAGATAAAGCCGGCGATGCAATGGGCAAAGATGCAATGGGTAAAGATAAAGCCGGCGATGCGATGAGCAAAGATAAAGCTGGTGATGCGATGAAGCAATCGCCTGCTTCCACCAAGCCTTAGCCACAACTAGCTTTGCATCTCACTTTTCTTGTACTGGGTACTAGGGGTTAACCAGGAAAATCCTAACTCCAATCCCTATACTTTGGTGCTTTGACCTCAACAAGAGAAATTCTGATGAATCACAATCTACTCCGTCGGCGTCAGTTACTTTTTTATCTTGGGTTAGGGGTTGTTGGAATCAGTGCAGCCACAACATTTTCCAACTTTAGAAAAGTGAATGCCCCTTTTATCTCTCCTACAAATAGTAAGAATACACAAGACTCGGAAAATATTGCAGTGAAACCTCCGGCAGGCAAGAGTTTACCAGAGTTTCAAGGGATAAGTCAGTGGCTTAATTCTACACCTTTGTCAATAGCTGACCTCAAAGGCAATGTTGTTCTGATACAGTTTTGGACTTTTGCTTGTATTAACTGCCAGCGTACACTGCCTTACATTACTAGATGGCATCGACAGTATAAGTCTCAGGGACTCAAGGTGATTGGCATCCACACACCAGAGTTTGCTTTTGAGCGAGACGCAAACAACATTAAAAAGGCGTTACAACAACACCAAATTATCTATCCGGTTCCGGTTGATAACGAATATAAAACTTGGAACGCTTACGAAAATCAATATTGGCCCCATCTATTTTTAGCTGACCGTCAGGGTTTGTTGCAATATGACCATATTGGTGAAGGTGCATACGAAAAAATAGAGCAAACTATCCGCCAGCTATTGGGGTAGAAGGAATGATGACGACTTCTACTTTATCAATCAGTCTGGCTTTATTGGGGGGAGTTTTGAATGTGCTTTCACCCTGTGTTTTACCGATTTTGCCTGTGTTATTGGGGCGATCGCTCCAATCCCATACTTATGGCCCAATCGCACTTTTAGGGGGATTAATCACTGGTTTTGCACTAGCAGGTAGTTTACTAGGTATAACAGCAAGCTGGTTTACAGGCTTGGTTAATTTATTACGCAACGGAGCGATCGCACTCCTTTTATTTTTAGGATTACTGGCAATTTTCCCCACCTGGAGTTACCGAATATTTAGTTATATTCCAGTTGGCAAGTGGGCTAAGAAACCTGTACGAATGGGACTCATGGGAGAGTTTTGGCTAGGGACTCAGTTGGGGCTTTTGTGGACTCCCTGTGCTGGGCCAGTTTTGGGCGGAATTTTAGTATTAGCAGCAGTTAATCATCAAGTCATAAGTGCATTTTGGCTACTAGTGGCTTATGGAATCGGAGCAGGTTTGCCTCTTTTAGCGATCGCTTACGGTGGGCGAGTATTCAGCCAAAGAATTCTCAATATCCGCTCCCATAGTGCAGCTTTGCAACGGATTGGTGGGGTAGCGATCGTGGCTACAGCAATTGCTATTCTTCTGGGTTGGGATGTCCAGATACAACTTTGGCTGGCTCCGTTTTTTCCCACTCAATCTTTGTGAAACGTGCCAATTTTAGACTTTCCTGCGGAACGCTACGCGTAGTTTGCAACTCCTGCGGGGTACGGCGATCGCTTAGTCGCACGATTTTGGATTCAAGACCCAATCCGAAAGTCTAACTGGGAACAATCTAAAAATCCAAAATCCAAAATTGGTATGACCTCATCTAAACGTAAAGTTCGCTCAACACCAAGTCAGACTTTTCTATCCAAGACCTTTCACTGGATTAATATCATCAGTCTTATTTTGATGATCGCTAGTGGACTGCAAATCTATAATGCTAATCCGGTATTTGGAGGGCGTGCAGGTTGGCGTTTTCCTGATTTTCTATTACTAGGAGGTTGGCTGGGAGGTGCTAGACACTGGCATTTTGCTGCTATGTGGCTATTTTCGCTAAACTTACTTTGGTATGGAGTTTATATATTTATAACTCGTCGTTGGCAGCGTCGTTTTGCCGATGGTGGTGACTTAAAAGCGTTACAAGTCAGCCAGAATCCCAAGCGCAAAAATTACGCATGGCATCGGCTAGTTTATACTGCTATCATTCCAGTGCTACTGCTGGCAATTTTGAGTGGTCTGGCGATGTACAAACCTGCGCAACTGTATTGGCTTTCTGGGCTGTTTGGTAGTTGGCAGACTCTACGCACTGTTCACTTTATCACTGTTCCTACTGTCATACTGTTTACAATTGCTCATTCCTTACTTGCCCTGAAGGTAGGAAGCGTCCGTTTAGTGAAATCTATGTTTCTGTAGAGGTTTTATGAGTCTGATTCTTCCCAAACGTACTCTATCCCGTCGTCGGTTACTGCAAGTATCTGGACTTTCAGGGGTAGGCTTTCTTCTTGGTGGCTGTGGAACAAATTTGTTCTCAGATAATCTGCGGCAAATATCTGAGCCACTAAACCAAAGTCTTGAAGCACTTTTGCTAACTCAAAAACCTATACCTGAATTTCCTGTCAGTGCCATAGAAGCAGATAAATTGCTGGTTAATACCTTTGACTTTACCCCGCAAATCGATCCGGCACAGTTTCGCTTAATAATTGATGGTGAGGTCAATAATGCAATGCAATTGAGCATGGCAGATATTCAACAACTGCCCTTGACTTCAATGGTAATTCGCCATGTCTGTGTTGAAGGCTGGGCTGCGATCGTTCAATGGGGAGGCGTGCGATTACGAGATTTAGTAGCGCTGGTACAGCCGAAGTCAAACGTTCGCTATGTCTACTTCAAATCTGCTGATGGCTACTATGAAAGCTGGGATCTTGCTTCTGCTATACATCCCCAAACTCTCATGGCTTATCAAAAGAATGGACAACCCTTATCAGTTGATAATGGTGCGCCGATGCGCCTAGCATCCCCAATTAAACTAGGCTACAAGCAAAGCAAGTGGGTAACTCAAATCACATTCGTCAGCAATTTGTTACCTACTAAAGGCTATTGGGAGGATCAAGGTTATGAGTGGTTTGCAGGGCTATAAGGCAGGCAAAAAGCTAATCTAAATCGGGTTCAACACCTAGCGATCGCAATTGTGCAATCAACCGTTCGGCACGTTGTCTTTCTTGTTCAGCTCGTTGACTTTCTTGTTCAGCTCGTTGACTTTCTTGTTCTGTAGAAGTCAATACCCAGCAGCCTGTCCAATCATACCACCGTAACCAAGGCTGTTCTACATCTTGATAGCGTCCCTGCCAAACACCCAAGCCTAATTCTAGTTCTGGTATCCAGAAGCGTGACTCTGACAGTGTTATCTCAGCATAACGACCGCCATCTAATTTAAACATCCTTAATTTATATTTGTACCGATCAAATACTACATAATAAGGAACACGTAGAATCTGCTCATACACTTCCCATTTTCCTGGTGGTTGTTTTATATCCCGCAATGTCTGCCCTAAGTCTTCCTTTTCAGTACCTGGAGACAGCAACTCAACTACAATAAAAGGATGAACTCCCTCTTGCCAAACGACATAACTTAAACGTAAATCTTTTTGTTCGTAGAGATGGGAAACACCTAAAACGGCAAACCAATCTGGTCGCTTATACCACAGTGGATAGCGCGGGTCATAATAAAGATTCAGATCGCTAGCAACGAATATCTCGTCGCTAGGATAATTTGGTGGACGAAAGGTTTCGTCTAAAAGACGAGGTTGCAATAAATGAAACTGATCGGGCAAACCAGGCTCCTCTGGGTCTTCACTGGGAAGATCGTACATGGTTGGCAATACATCTTTTGGCGATCGCGGCGGGTCAGTTTGATACATCATAAAGCAATCCTGATGATGAAACTCTCAGTTCTATTATGATTCAATTATTTTTGAGTAACTCAACACCTTGCAGAACGCGGTAGTATAAATTTATCGGACATATCTGCGTTTAACTCAATATTTCTCAAGCCTGAGTCTCTTCAAACAAGACTAATCCATACTTCTCGCCAGTAGGCAAAAAGCCAATTCCTCGATAAACTGCTTGGGCTGCTTGGTTATTATCACCTGTAAACAGGATGGCACGTTTTACTCCTTGCGATCCCCTTCCCGCATCGGGAAGGAGGTTAGGGGGTTAGGTTTTTCGTGGGCCTTTCGAGATGATGCGAAAAGTTATACCATTTCTTTGTAAGGCTACGCCAAACCCTTTTAACTTCTTTCTTTCTTTGTGTCCTTTGCGTCCTTTGCGGTTCGTTTCTCTTTCTTATTTCTTGTACTTCAATCTGATTTAGCGTACCTTCATACAAAATTGGTATTAGACAAACAGTTGATATTTGCCCTAGCTGACGTTTAAAATAGGTATTCAAGCGGAGGAAATGAAAGCTTGAAATTGATATTGGTAGCTCCCGACTCTTTGTTGTGTGCAGCCTTTGAACAGCATTTTAATTACTTACCCAATGTAGAAATAGTGAATAACTATTTCGAGTGGTTGCCAGATTTTGATTGTATGGTTAGCCCTGCTAACTCTTTCGGAATGATGGATGGTGGCATAGATGCGGCAATTATCCGTTTTTTCGGTCATTCCTTAATGGCAAGAGTCCAGCAGCGCATTCTTGAGGATTATTTGGGCGAACAGCCTGTGGGAACATCAATGATTGTGGAAACAGGCCATCACAAACATCCTTTTTTGGCTCATACACCCACTATGCGAGTTCCCATGATTATTGCTGGGACAGATATTCCTTATATAGCGATGTGGGCGATGCTGTTAGCAGTTCGACACCATAATCAACACGCTAGGCAAAAAATTAACACCATTGCCTGTCCTGGATTAGGTACGGGAATAGGACGAGTGCCATATACTGAAGCTGCTAGACAGATGGCATTAGCTTACGATCATTTTCTCTATCCACCCAAGCATCTCAATTGCATAGTTGCGGCTGAAAGACAACTTCAGATATGGGAAGGAGGAGATTTTAGGTAAAGCAGGACTTTGGATAATAGTCTGAGTTCATTACTAGGCAAAATATGGTGTTCCCTATGGTGTTAAAAATTTAAATGCAATTTATCAAATATTTTTGCAACCCAAAGGGAAACACTATTATTAAGGGAGCTTTATCTTCTTATTAAACTTCATAAATAAGTATTAATTTTTAATACATGAATTGGTTTTCTAACTCTCAATTTTATTTCTTGTCTTTTACCATTTTAAGTAGCATCAGTGAGTGATAAATCCTTGATTTTATAGGAGTTTTGAATTTATTGCAGGTCGAAATTATAAAAGACGAGTATTTAGTTTTGTCATAAATTTAATATAACTAAAAATCCAAGGTAATGTATACATAACTTCCAGTATTACAGACAAGATCCAAAGACATATTCTTTTAGTAGATGTGAATAGCAAAACCCGAATTTCTTACCAAGCTAACCGCACAGCGATCGCTGCATTCAATGCAATCGTAATGGCAGGAGCAGAGGCTTATATCAATGGGCTAAAAATCCCCGATACTCTGCTGAAATCCCTTTTAAATCTCTCCATGCAAATCAGCTACAAATATTTTCCTTCTCTTTTAGTTCCCTATGAATGGCTGTTGCAAGAAAGCGATCGCCTTGCAGAAGGGTCACACGAACTAATGAAGGTTCAATACAACCTACCCGAAGAAATGTTCAGTCTGATGTTAAAAGAGACAGAACTTTTATATCCCAAATACACAATGGCTTTATGGGAAAAAGGAGCATCTAACCTTGAGCAAGCTCAAATGCAGATGCTCGATGATTTGATCGCAAAAGCAGGTATCGAAGACGGAGACGAAATCTTAGATTTGGGATGCGGTTGGGGTTCTGCATCAAATTACATTCTTTCCCGGTTTCCGCATGTGAAAGTAACGGCTCTTAATTTGAGCCACGGGCAATGCGAATATATGCGGAAAAAAATGCAAGACCCTACCAGTTACCTCAGTTCAGATAGATTCACTCTATATGAAAAGGACTTTAATGATATTGATTTTGAGAATAAGTTTGATAAAATTATGGCGATTGGCCTGTTTGAACATGTAGGGAATTTAACGAAATCATTTCAAAAACTGGCTTCTCTCCTCAAAGATGATGGCAAGGTGTTAATTCACATAATCACAAGCAGATTACCTTATAATATAACCCATCCTTTTATCGACAAATATGTTTTTCCAAACATGCGGGTGTGGAGTTATGATGTCATCCCAAAGATTAATACAGACCTGAAAACTATTAATCAATGGTATTTAAATGGTGCTAACTACTCAAAGACTCTGATAAATTGGTTGATAAATTTTGACCAACATCAAGCTAAAGTCAAAGATTTAAATTATGGTATGAACTATGGCAAGTTCTGCCGGATGTGGAGACTTTATTTGCTCTTGTGCATTGTGTATTTTGACGGTTGTGATGGTGAAATTCTTGGTAACGGTCAATACTTGTTGGTTCATGCATGACAAGTTAATTGCATAAGTCCTAATAATTTAGCGATCGCCCAACCTATTGAGAGCAATTTTCGGCTCCTTAGTTGTAGGAGCCAGCAATAAGTGTGTGAGTAGCATTGAATGGCAAATAAACGTTTCTATCACATTGGCTTTGGGCAAGATGATTTAGGTTCATCGCCTCCTAAGATGGCTCTATTATCTGGCGATCCAGAGCGATCGCACCTAATTGCCCAAACTTATTTACAAGATGTATGCGTGTTGTCAGAAAATCGCGGACTCAATAGCTACGTAGGATACTTACCGAATGGCCGCAGCATCTTATCAGCTACAAGTGGTATGGGTGCGCCTTCATTAAGTATTGTTGTCAATGAGTTGGTACAAGTAGGAATCAAACAAATTATTCGCATTGGAACTTGCGGTTCCATTCAATCTTATATACCAGTCGGTAGTGTTGTTATTAGCAGTGCAGCATTGTGTCGCCAAGGTGCAGCGAATGATATAGCACCTGTGGAGTATCCAGCCGCAGCCGATCCTTTTCTGACAGTCGCTTTAGTTAAAGCAGCACGAGAATTAAACGTTGAACATTACATCGGAATTACGGCATCAGTTGATACTTTTTACGAAGGACAAGAACGCACTGATTCCGCCAATCCAAATTTAATGCGATCGCTGCATGGCATTACAGAAGAATATCGGCGCTTAAATATCTTGAATTACGAGATGGAATGCGGCACACTATTCAAAATGGCAGGAGTGTATAATTTTGCTGCTGCTGCTATTTGCGGTGTAGTTGCTTCGCGGACTGATAGTGAAAATATCATTTTAGAACAAAGAGATGTTGCTGTTAAAAATGCGATCGCAACTGCTGTAAATGCAGCAGCAAGTTTTGAGTAAGCTAAGAGCTGATTTGTAAGGGACTTCCAAATAAAAAAATCTCCAACTATTTATTGTGGGGTGGGCGTCTCGCCCGCCCAGTAACCAAAGGCGGGCAAGATGCCCACCCCACAAGATTGGATAATTTATTTCTTGGAAGTCCCTAAACAAAAGCTTAAGATGCCATTCGCTTTAACATCAAGCGTCTTGATTCTGACTCCTAATTCTTCTTCAATTGATTTGACTTTATGAAGATATGAAAGAAACAAACGCAGATGATTAGAGTTGGCTGTATTAAGCGGTATTTTAAGTATAAAAAATTACAATTAATGTACTAACACTGCACATATCTATCTTTAGACATAGAAAAATTTCATTCTGATTTCATTTTCTTATGAAACTCTATAGAATAGGGTGAACGGTAAGACATTTCAGACATTTATATACCTTCATTTATGACAAGTGATTGCTAAAAATATGTTAGCCAGGGGTAAAATTCTCTGGTTGAGGCTTTCCCGTCAGTTGGTTCAACCCAGGCGCTTGGCTTTCGTGGAAGCTTGCCTGATTGGTCTAGTTTCTGGGTTAGCGGCAGTTCTGTTAGGACAGGCAGTGGATTGGGCAGGCGCATTGCGAGTGCGTATTTCTTACCATTGGCCTGCCTACTTAGTATTACCAGGTATTGGACTAGTAGGGGGACTTTTAGCCGGTTGGCTAGTAGAGCGCTTTGCACCTGAAGCATCAGGTAGTGGGATGTCTGAAGTCAAAGCGGTATTGGCTCGCGTACCAATGCCGTTAAATCTGCGGATTGCTTTGGTGAAGTTGATCAGCGCGACATTAGTGTTAGGTTCGGGAATGCCTTTGGGACGAGAAGGGCCAACTGTCCAAATTGGGGCAGCTTTGGCAAATCAACTGAGTAATTGGGCACCGACTTCACCAGAGCATCGTCGCCAACTAATCGCCGCCGGAGCCGGGGCTGGTTTAGCTGCGGCTTTTAATGCACCGATCGCAGGTGTGCTTTTTGTAGTGGAAGAATTACTGCAAGATGTGTCAGGTATCACTCTTGGTACTGCGATTTTGGCTTCTTTCATCGCTTCAGTCATCTCTCGACTCTATGGTAGTCACAACCTGGATCTGAATCATCTAAATTTAGGTCTTCCCGATACAACTTTCTTCGCTCAGGAAATCCCTTTCTACTTAATTTTGGGATTGCTGGCGGGACTTCTAGGCATTCTATTTAATAAAGGTATTCTTGAGAGTCTAGCAATTAACCGCCGCCTGGTAAGGTTGAGTTTACCCTGGCGAATTGGAATTGCTGGGTTAGTGAGTGGTTTGGCGATCGCTTTATTACCTGCTGCCTTTCGGGATCATGCTGGGCTGAGAGAAATTTTGCTTGCGGGTAATACTAATTGGTCATTTGCCGCGATCGCTCTTTTAGTTCAGTTTATCCTAATTATTTTTACCTACGGCTCTGGAGCGCCAGGGGGTTTACTAGTTCCCACTTTGGCATTAGGGGCTGCCCTTGGTTACTTAGTTGGTGCTGTCGAACACAGTTTACTGGGAATGAGTGCTGCAACAGTCTATGCTCATGTCGGCATGGCTGCCTTTTTTAGCGCTGTCTCCAAAGTACCAATTACAGCAGTCGTCATTGTATTTGAGATGACAACAGATTTCAATCTGGTGCTACCGCTAATGATTGCGTCTGTGGTTGCCTATTTAGTAGCAGAAAAAATTGACCATCGATCGCTCTACGATCTTCTACTAGAGTGGAAAGGGATTCACATTACCAAGGAGCCTAGCACGGAGGGACTTCTAGCGCAACTCAGTGCTGTAGATGTGATGCAACGGCGTGTGGAAACCCTCTCTAGCCAAATGAGTACTGATGAAGCAGTACAGGCATTTTCCCACTCTCACCATCGCAACTTCCCGGTTTTAGAGAATGGTAAAGTTGTTGGTATTGTCACTCAGAAAGATTTAGTTAATATTGCTTCGCAACAGTTAAGTGGAGATACAACAATCGGCGAGATTATGACACCAGAGCCAGTGACAGTAAATCCCACAGCTACACTAGCTCATGTACTGCATATACTCAATCGTTATCATCTCAGCTGCTTACCCGTTACAGAAAATCGGAAGCTCATAGGAATTATTACTCGTAGTGATATTATCCGTGTAGAAGCAGAGCAACTTAGTGGTAATAGCGAACAAATAGAACGTAAATCAGCACCTTCTTATGTGGTTTACCAAACTCGCGCTCCAGCTACAGGCAAAGGAAGGTTGTTAGTACCACTTTCACATCCTCAGACAGCCGAAACTTTATTAGAAATGGCAGTTGCGATCGCCAAAGATCGCAATTACGAAATAGAATGCCTACAAGTGATTATCGTTCCGTCTAGCCGCATCCCATCGGAAACACCAGTACAAATCAGCAAAAGTCTTCAACTTTTGCAACGGGCAATACTTTTAGGAGAGAATTCGCGGATTCCCGTTCATACCCAGATCCGAGTTGCCCATAATGTTGCTGGAGCAATTTTGGAGACTGTCAAAGAACGACACATTGACTTGGTGCTGATGGGATGGAAAGGCAGTACATCAACTCCAGGTAGAGTTTTTAGCCGAGTGGTGGATACCATAATTCGACAGGCAGGTTGTGATGTTATCTTGGCTAAATTAGATGATAAAAGATCCTTTGACCGTTGGTTGTTGCCAATGGCAGGCGGCCCTAACTCCAGCCAAGCAATTAAGTTATTACCAGCTCTTGCTTCTTTAAGTACATCACCTCAAATCAAGCTATGTCAGGTTTTCCAGCCGACTAACTCCATTCCTGATACAACATTATTAGATAAATCTGTTCGCTTTCTGCAACGCCGAGTTAGCGGTAAAGTGATGGCTACTCCAGTTCGTGCCAATTCTGTTTCTGATGCTGTCCTGAAGTGCGCCGAACAAGATAACAGTGATGTGATTGTTCTGGGAGCTAGCCGTGAAAGTCTACTACAACAAGCGATTCAAGGAAATATTGCCGAGAATATTTCTCGCAAGAGCAATTGCACAGTTATCATGGTCAAAACTTAATTACATAGGCGCAACCCTACCCATAGAGTATTACGAATTACGAATAAGGGAGCATCTCACCTTTGCAAATATACCATGCGATTAGAAATCGCGGCTACACAAACGAAGTCCGCCTACGCGGACTCAAAGGATTTGAAACCCACGGAGGTGGGTTTTGTCTGTATAGCCGCGAATTCCATTCGCTAGGGCAAAAGTGTTTTTACACTCATTGAGATGCTCCCGACAAATTACGAATTACGAATTACGAATTACGAATTATCGGCAAATGTATAGTAAAAGTTGCCCCTTGATTTGATGTGCTGCTGGCGATAATACTACCTTGATGAGCTTCAATAATCCGCTTAGAAATTGCTAACCCCAGACCATTGCCACTACCTTTGCGTGCGGGGTCTGTTGTATAAAATTGCTCAAATATTCTGGGTAAATCACCGTCTTTTATGCCTTCTCCCTGGTCTTGAATTTGAATAATAGCTTGTTTGCCTTGGCTGTATGCAGAAATAAATACTTGAGAATTGGCTGGTGAGTGCTTAATCGCATTATCCAACAAATTGAGGATCGCTTGTAATAGTCGCTCTGGATCGCCCTGAATTATTAGATTTCCCACGTTCACCTGTGTAGAAATTCTCAGAGTTCGCATTCGCGGTTCTAATGCATTAACAGCACGGTTAATCAATCCATCCAGCGAAATAGCTTGCTTTTCTAGTTCAGTAACTCCTGCTTCCAAACGTCCTAAATCGAGCAAGTCATGAATCAATCGTGATAAACGTTTGATTTCGCTTTCGATAGTTTGAAAAAAGCGATCGCGTAATTCTGGTTCTTCAGATGCTCCGGCTTTGAGTGCGTCTACTGTCACCTGAACGTTACTTATAGGGGTACGCAGTTCATGGGAGACATTGGCTAAAAACACCCGTCGCTCTTTGTCCAAGGAAGCTAACCGCTCACTCATCCGGTTGAGTTCTGCTGCCAATTGATCTAACTCATTGTTCTCATGGATTGTTAGCTTATCACCAAAATGACCGCCACCCAAGCGAATAGCAAAATTCTGCATAATCTCAATTGGTTTTGAAAGACTGCGAGCAAACCGACTGCTAATTAATGCACATAGTAGAATTGTTATTGCTAGCGTTCCCAAAATACTCCAAATTACCGTAGCAAACTGTCGCTGAAGCTGCTCCAAAGTCATAGACATTCGGATTATGCCCAACAATTGACCGTTACGCTCAATAGGTCTGGTAATGTAGAGGCGATCGCTGTTTGATAAAACGCCTTTGGCAATTCCTTGCTTCACACGGTTTTGTAGAGCTTCCCGTATTCCCGGAACTTGATACCAATCTTTAACTTGACTATCTAACTTTGGGTCAGAAGTGGCTAATAAACTGCCTTGTTGATTAAAAACACGTAGGGTTATAGTTTGTGGTGCGCCATACCGTTGCACCAGTAAATTTACCTGTTTAATATCTTTTTCTTCTAGTGCATCTGCTACACTTTCGCTTAACGCACTCGTCCAGTTATCCAAATCTACTTGTCGCGATCGCATAAAATAATCATGGAACGACCAAAGGATATAACCTGCCATCAGTGACGTTCCAAAAGCTGTTAGCATCAGGTATCTACCTAACAGCTTGGCATAAATTGTATTTAACTTAATCCCAGGTATCCAGCCTCTCATGAAGGCTGCTCCCCGGAACGACGACGCAATACTGCTTTGATACGTGCTAGTAGTTCGCGGGTGTTAAACGGCTTAGTAATATAATCATCTGCACCTGCTTCTAACCCCCAAATTTTATCAATATCCTCATCTTTAGCTGTGAGCATGACGATAGGTACATTGGAAAATGCCCGAATCCGCCAGCAAACTTCCATACCGTCAACTACTGGTAACATCAAATCAAGCAAAATTATATCTGGTACTTGCTTGTGAAACTGTTTGATTGCACTATGTCCATCGGCGGCTGTAGTCACCGTGTAACCTTCTTTTTGTAGTGTATAGGTGAGACTGTCGCAAAGAGCCGCTTCATCATCTACAAGTAATACATGTGGCATTGTTTATTCTCAATTATCGTGAGTTATTTATAATAATATTTTGTATTAACAGATATATTTGTGACATCTTCCTCTCGAAATTAATTTGTTAAATAGTAAGGATGAAAACCTTATCACCAAGAAGGTTTAAGTTTAATCATGACTGCTTAACTTGCTCTTGACTATTACTGTTCCTTGTTGGGGAAATTTTATCGTAAAACTTGTTCCGCCTCCTACTTCGCTATCTACATAAATTTCTCCATGATGTATTTCTAAACACTTTTTAACCACAGCAAGTCCTAGTCCACTGCCAACAATCTTACCTACATTATTAGCACGATGAAAAGGCTCAAATAAATGTTCTTTAAATTCGCCAGGAATTCCTATCCCATTATCTTTAACTTGGAAAAATATTGCGGATGATTCACAACTAAGAATTAAGAAAATACTTCCCTCTGGAGGGGAATATTTAATTGCATTTGAGAGTAAGTTACTCAGAACGGAATAAAGTATATTTTCGTCTAATTTGGCATGGGTACAGTTACCTTGACTGATGAATTTAATAGTATGCTGTTGTTGATTAGAAAATTGGAGGTCTTCTATCAAATTAATGCAAAATGCTTCCAAATCTATCAGTTCTGGATGAAATTCTAATTTCCCAGCTTCTGCCCTAGTCAAAGTTAAAATATCGGTTAGTAACTGGTTCATTGACCTAGCTGAAGATTGAATGCGATACAGATTTTTAAGTTTCTTCTCTTCCGTCCACTGCTGATTACTTTGAGCCAATAGTTGAGCCGACCCCAATATAATACTTAATGGTGTACGAAATTCATGGGATACCATTGAAAAAAAGCGTAACTTCAATTCACTAAGTTCTTTTTCTTGAGCTAAAGTCTGTTGAATCGCTTCTGCTTCTTGGCGCTTCACTAATTGTTGATAAAGCAAAGCATAAACGCCTAATAAAATGGCAAAACTCAAGAAAGTACCGAGGAATTCAATCAACATCCGGTTGCGGATATTCTCTTGAGAATGTCTCACCGAGATTTGTAGTAACTGTTCCTCCCTAGCTTGCATTTGGGTAAGCGTTTCGCGGATTTGATTGCGGTTTTGGTTACTTTGAGTAAGTAGAGGTGCTTGAATAGCAAAGCTTGATTTACCTAATTCTTTGAGGTTAATTGACTGTTTAGATAATTGAACTCTTTGAGCAATGAGGAATTTTAGCTTCCTTATTTGCTGCTGTTGATAAGAGTCATCAGCAAGTTGTTGCTGCAATTTTTTAACTTTGGCATCCAGGCTTTGCATTGCCTGATAGTAACGTTTGAGTTCTGATTGCTCTCTATATAGGATATAACCTCTGCGTCCTGCTTCTGCATCGGTTAGTGTAGCAAAGATGTCAATAACATTTTTCATTACCTCATGTGTGTCCTTCACTTGATTGCTACTTGTAATTAACTGAGTAGCGTTTTGGTAAGAAATCATACTAGCTGCACCCATTAATAATAAGCTCAAGCCAAAGCCAGAGGTTATCCATTTCCTTTCCAGCGACCATTTCATAGAAAAAATCAATTAATGGTTCAGAGTCCATATCTTACCCAAGACCTTACATCAAAGTAAAGATTTTTCCAATAAAAGCTTAGTTCAAAATTATTTTTCTTACTAACCGATTTTTACCCGATTTTTGCCCTTTATCTCCACAGCTATTTGTTAAAATGCTATTTAAAATAACTCCTTATGCAATTATGCATCACACTAAATTTTCTTCAAATAAATTTAAATGTTTATTTGAAGAAATTTTATTTTCTTTATATTTATATAGGTAAAACCAAGATTTAATAAGTTAGGAAATTAAATTGCCGTGTCATCCTTTAAAACTTTTGAAGAGAAACAATCACAAGTTCAAACTTTACCTAATTCTGAGTTTTTGAAAAAAGTCGGTCAAGTAACTGGCGGCACACTCCTATCAATTACGATGCTATCAAGTTCTATATTAGCTGGAGGGTTAGTTGGTTTAGCCATTAGTTTCCGTAATCTGCCAGATGTTAGACAACTACAAAACTTTGTACCTTCAGAAACAACTTATATCTATGATATTAAAGGCAAGCTTTTAACACGTATACATGGGGAAGCTAATCGCCAAGTAGTGCCTTTGAATCAAATTTCTCCCAATTTGAAACGAGCAGTATTAGCTAGCGAAGATAGCCGTTTCTACGAGCATCATGGTATTAATCCCGGTGGTATTGGACGTGCTGCATTAGTCAATCTGGCATCTGGGGAAGTGCGAGAGGGTGGTTCTACAATCACCATGCAGTTGGTAAAAAATATTTTCTTATCTCAAAAACGTGCTTTTACCCGAAAAATAGCAGAAGCAGTATTAGCAATTCGCTTAGAGCAAGTTCTTAGTAAAGATGAAATATTAGAAATGTACCTCAATCAAGTTTACTGGGGTCATAATAACTATGGTGTTCAGACAGCAGCACGCACTTACTTTAAAAAATCAGCACAAAATTTGACTTTGGGCGAATCAGCAATGATGTCCGGTTTGATTCAAGCTCCAGAAGAATTTAGCCCGTTTGTCAGCATGAAGTTGGCAAAACAAAAACAAAAAGAAGTATTGGTGCGAATGTTAGAACTGAATTGGATTAGCCAACAAGAGTATAATGATGCCCTCAAACAAAAAATTAAACTTGGTGAAATTAGGTCATTTCAAGGTAGCGCTTTGCCCTACGTTACCAACACAGTAGCTCAGGAATTAATTAAAAAGTTTGGGCGTGAAACATTGCTGAAAGGCGGAATGCATGTACAAACCACAGTTGATACTAGCTTCCAAATGATGGCAGAAAAAACTATTAAGAAGTGGCATCGAACCCTTGAACGTCAGGGATTAAATAATAACCAAATGGCTCTAGTGGCAATTGATCCTCGCACACATTTTGTTAAAGCCTAAACCTCAGCGAGTTCTTGACCCTTGGGCATCAGCAGCAATTTTAGACGTGATGCAAACGGTAGTTAAAGAAGGAACTGGTAGAGGTGCAGATATAGGTCGTCCAGTTGCAGGAAAAACAGGTACAACATCCTCAGAGAAAGATATTTGGTTTATTGGTACGGTACCGCAGTTAACAACTGCCATTTGGGTAGGGAGGGACAACAACCGACAATTATCTAGCCACGCGACAGGCGGAGGTATGGTTGCTCCTATTTGGCGTGATTTTATGCAGAAGGCACTCAAAGATGTACCAGTAGAAAACTTCCAGCCACCTTCTAATTTTCCTCGTCCGAAATCAAATTGAAAGTATTAAAGTTAAGTATTGGAATCTATTCTAGTTTTTTAATTTACAAATATTCTGACAATGCGGATTTTGGTAGTTGAAGATGATGTCCAGTTAGCAGAGATGCTGATGGAAGCCCTGACTGACCGTCAATATGTGGTAGATATAGCCCAAGATGGAGAGGAAGCATGGGATTGCATCAAAGTGTTGGAATATGATTTGGTGGTACTAGATATTACTTTACCTAAGTTAGATGGTGTAAGTTTTTGTCAACGCTTGCGATCGCCTACATCAAGGCATACCTTATCGCGTAACATTGCAATACCTGTACTCATGTTAACAGCACGCGATACCCTTGGTGACAAAATTACCGGGTTGGATGCTGGAGCAGATGATTATATGGTTAAACCTTTTGAAATGCCAGAGTTAATGGCTCGTGTTCGCGCCCTGTTGCGCCGCAATAGTGCCGCAACATCTTCTTCAGACTTTGGTTGGGGTAATCTGCGTTTAAATTCCAGCACTTATGAAGTCACTTATGCTGACCAGCCTTTACATCTAACACCTAAAGAATTTGCTCTTTTAGAACTAATGGTTTCTAGCGGTCGGCGGGTGCTAAGTCGAGCCGGAATTATTGAGCGCATCTGGTCACTTGATGATCCTCCGAGCGAAGAAACTGTTAAGTCTCACATTAAGAGTTTACGGTATAAACTTAAAGACGTAGGTGCTGCTGATGATTTTATTGAGACAGTTCATGGATTGGGCTATCGCTTAAAGCAGCTTTAGGAAAATACCCGATTTCTACCCGATATTTACCTCTTATCTTTACAACTGATTGTTAAATTACAATTACATTACTGAAGTTAACCTCTTCTTTTACACTAGAACACTATTAGTTCTCCAAATCAATTTAATTATTGGTTTGGGGAATTTTAATTTTTATCTAAAAGCAATTAGTAAACCAGCTTTTTAAATGTCGAGAATTCATTAAGTCGGGAGCAACTGAGATAACTACTGCTTTTGGTTGCCCTTCTTGGACTAAGGCGATCGCTTCTGGCTTAGAATTGGCTTGTTGGATTAGCTGAGAAAGCTCTTGGTTGTCGCGTATATTTGCTTCTAGCATATAATTTGCTGTTTTGAAGTCAGTTATAATTCTATGTTACGCGATCGCCTAAAAATCATGACTCACAATAATAGCGATCGCCTTTAGGAGATTGATTGTTGATGCGATCGCCTAAAAATCACGACTCAGAGAAATAGCGATCACAAATAAAAGAATCAACAATTTAGAGGTTTACTTGAGCGTTAAACCCTTTTATACCATTGAGTTCTCCAAACGAGAAAATATCAACTAAAATTCAAAATATCCTCTAATAATTCACGAGATTCTCTGGTTACATATTTTTTAAATCTGTATTCAATATCACCTGTACTTAGTTTATTAACGTTTTGATGGAAAACATTTTCTAAGACTTCTTGCTTATTTTTTAAAGTATATTTATCAAAATTTGGTATATAGTTAGTTCGATATTTATGATATTGAATTTCATGAAAAGTTCGCATAAATTTTTTAGGTGAAAGATCAACGTCAAATCTTTCTTGAAGATGTTTAACATAAGCGTCGAGTTCGTGAAGAAGACTCTTATCATCTATTTCTGCAAAAAAGAATAACCAACCTTTACATTTATTTTCTAAAATACATCCCGTAATACGAAGATTTAAACGCCATTCTAAAAAATCTTGATTCTTATTTTTAGAATACTTGTAACTTGTAAATATTGACGCTAAAGAATTTTTTATTTTGGCAATTGATTCCTCCCTGACACTGACCGAATAATTTCCAAGATTTTTAAAAGAGTAACCTAAATAATTAAAACCGTCATTTTTAAATGATCCAATTATTGACTTCCCGCTACCATTTTCAGGATCATGAATTTTTAAATCTATTTTAGAAAAATCAACAATTAGCTTGTTAGCTAATTGGTTAGAATCTTGAGATTCACAAAGGATTAATATATCATCGACATATCTAAAATACTGAAAATTCTTGTTCTTGCAAATTTCCTTGTCAATTTTTTGAAGATAAATGGCAGCCAGTATATTTGAAATTGACAATCCTTGAGGAACGCCTAAAGAAATCTTATCATTGTTTTCAGATTTGCTTACAACAGTATAGGTTTGAATTGCTTTATTAATAAGTTCTAGTGTTTTCTTATGACGTATTTTATATCTTAATCTTGAGAGAAGATGATCGTGTGAGATAGTTGGATAAAAATCACGAATATCTAGTTTGACAAAGGCATTATATTTTGTCTTCTCTGCTTTTATTTTTTTAATGATATTTTGAGGCAGTTCTAAGCTTAAATCCCCACGAAAAGTTTGAGAAAGTAAATCGCACAACGCCCGTAAAACAATACGATCACGAATTGTTGGAATAGATATTTCTCTAGGAAATTTACCTCGTCCTTTGCTAACGAGTTTTAGCCTATAGTTACTAAAATTATAACTGCCATTAAGTATTTTTTTTGATGCTATTAATATTTGTTGATCGGCAATTTTCTTGAAAGACTTTTGATTGATATTGTCAATACCAGACGAAGCCGAGAATTGTATATGCTCATCATAAACTTTATGAAGTGACTTTTCTGAAAAATAATTTCTAAATTCTATTTCGGAAGGCATTATTTTAAACCCCTATCTTATTAAAAGATATATAGTAAGTTCCTTAAAAAAATTATCTATAATATATAGGAAAACAAATCTTTTCAGGCTTGTCTAATTGGCAATCTATTTTGCATCACCACTTAATAAAAATAAAGAAAAAGGTAATAAATACAGAATAGCAAGTAATAACGTTCGTGATAAAAAAGATATCAATATTAAACAGTACATTCCAATCGTTAAGTCTTTATCTATTTTTCCCCCAGATATCCATTTTTCATTAAAAATAGCACGATAGTAATCTAATGATTCATGATTTTCACAAGAGCGCAGAAGAAGGGTAAAATCTTCTCTAATCTGAATCAATTCACTTTCACTTGCCTTATTACATTTTTGCTCAAGATTCCCCAATGCTTCGTAACATTCTTTGAGTAGTCCAGCCCTGCGATTAAGCTGAAATCCACTTGAAAAACATTGAATACAAAAGATTAAAATCGAAAAAAGAATCCATACAAAATTAATATATTCACTTTTAGGTGCAAACTTAAAGTAGTAAACGGAAGTTCCTACAGAAAAAGCTGAGTAATAAAACAAAATCAAATCAGCGTGAAAAGAAGTCCAAAGTAGTCTTTGTTCAGCTTCAATACGAGCCTTTCTTGTCCACCAAATACGATTGGATAGTGCTTTATCAGGAGAATTCATAAAAGAAAAAACCCTAGTGCATAAATAGTTAGTAAATAGTTAACGCTCAAATAAATGAGTCAGTCTAGAAGACAAGAGATTTATCTCTTCAAAATTAGTTTCACCCACTCTGAAGTGAGTGGTTGAGGCTAATCAATATACACATAGGGTAGCTATGAGGGTATCAAATTTCAAGATTAAAGTCAACTCAGACAATTGATTTTCACAATAGCGTATACGATGAGAAATCAATCTCAGTGCGATCGCTGATCTTTTAGGGTGCGTTCCCTAGTGCAACTTCTTCTACTCAGACAATAGATTGTTGGGAACGCAGATAAATATCTTGGAGTAAAATAATGTTCGTGCCGCGATCGCCTAAAAATCACGACTCACAGGAATAGCGATCGCCTAACTCCTCAAATCGCCAATATAAGCCCCAATTTGTTTAAGTCCCTGCAAAACTTGGATACGTTCTGATGTATTTTCAAGTAACCGATAAGTATTGGATCTAGTATATTGAGGGACATTTTGGTGGCGATCGCATTTCAAAAACAATACTTCTCTTCCGTTTGTAACCATTGCATAACAACTTGACTGTAAGTTGGGAGCGCTCAACAAATAAGTAAGTGCTTGGGGAATTCCCGCCGTAACGTCTAGTCTTGCAGGCTTTGACTCGATTACCAAAATCCAAAAACTATCTTGAATCACCAAAATATCAATCCTGCCTTGAACTGCAATAGCATTAGCTTCGTCTGCAACTTCGATATTGGTACTTACTTCTGCTTTTACCAAAAAAGGAAACTGATAGAAACCTGCTAAATCTAGCAATGGTGATATAACTATAAGCTTAACAATTTCTTCGAGAGGTGGTTCTTCTTGACTGAGATAGGTATAGTTTCGAGTGAGGCGATCTAGTCCTTGTAGTTCCGCTTCGGTTAGAGTCGGCGCATTATTTAACCATTCATCAAAAAAGCGATCGCTAGAGTCGAGTCTCAAGCCAAAAGTTTGACGAAGAGCGCCAAGGGTAAGGCTACTAGCATTTGTAATCACGGTTAAATTCTTGTAGTAATTACATGAAGTTTAAAAGTCTAGACATTTGATCTAGGCTCCAATACCTAATATACGATATATTAAGAGCAAAAGAGAGATCGCCTAAAAATCACGATTCACAGGAATAGCGATCGCCTTGAGGATATAGATAGCGATCGCGGTTGTCCATCCAGAGCTAACAATTTGCTCATCAGTTTCAGGCTCATACTTCAACAAGCTCAGTAACCATAAATAAATTTAGTTGCTCTGTATATTTTTATTTGTTAGTCATACCAAGATCCACTAACCCTCCAACGGTCGTTCCGACACCGCAACCATAAGCTAATCAGCATTCAAGTTGCATAATCAGGGCGCTAATGTTGCCCACCCCACAAGATATTGAGAAAATTTCCATCTGCAAATTAGATGTGTTTTAGCTTAGATATTTGATATTTTTAAATTAAATAGAAATTGATTTAGATAGCATTTTTTTATTAATAACCGATTTCTCACCGATTTCTCACCGATATTTCAACTTCTAAAATGTAACATCTTGGAACGAAAGCATTTTGGTAAGTTTATTTCAGTTTTGAGGAAATTTTTATGACCCATTTTTCAATAAATATTTCCAATATTGTTATTACCAATAAAGAGTATCGCAAGCTTAGAGCTTATGCAGGATATCATCAAATATCAATTTATGAAGCAATACGGTTATTAATTGATTCTCTTCCAGAATGCTCTCCAAATAATCAAAAATCAAGTAGAAGCCATTCGTTTATGTTTCCTAGAAGGTTTTTACACGTTTCTTTCGATGATAGGTAACTTAATAAATAATTTTTTTTCCAACTTACCTAGCTGTGAATTTTTGTACCACATACCATAGTTAATTTTGATTATGAATACTCTTCCTGCTTTAAATTTAGTTAAATCTCTAGAAAGTTCTGCTACAGAAACACCAAATTCTCAACCCATTTATGCCCTAATTTCAGTTCATGGCGACCCGACAGCTGAAATTGGTAAAGAAGGGGCAGGTGGTCAAAATGTCTATGTGCGAGAATTGGGATTAGCATTAGCAAAACGCGGCTGTCAGGTTGATATGTTTACCCGACGCGAATACCCCGACCAAGAAGAAATTGTGGAATTAGCACCAGGGTGTCGCACTATTCGTTTAAATGCTGGGCCAGCAGAATTCATTACTAGAAACGATTTATTTGAATATTTACCAGAATTTGTAGAAGCTTGGCTGAATTTTCAACAACGAACAGGGCGCAACTATGCCTTGATTCATACTAACTATTGGCTTTCTGCTTGGGTAGGATTAGAACTTAAATCTCGATTGGGACTACCTCAAGTTCATACCTATCACTCTATAGGTGCAGTTAAATACCGCAATATAGAGAATCCGCCGCCGATTGCTGCAATTCGTAATTGTGTAGAGAGGGCAATTTTAGAACAAGCGGATTATGTAATATCTACTAGCCCTCAAGAAGCGGAAGATTTACGTCAGTTAATTTCGCAAGATGGTCGTATTAAAGTCATTCCCTGCGGAATTAATACTAAACACTTTGGTTCTGTCAGTAAAGAAGTTGCTCGCCAACAGTTGGGAATTGATGCAGATTCTCAGATAATCTTGTATGTAGGACGTTTTGACCCTCGCAAGGGAGTTGAAACCCTAGTTAAAGCTTGCGCCAATTTGCCTTCAGCATTTCAACTCTATCTAGTTGGTGGTAGTCGTGAAGATGGAGCAGACTTTAAAGAACAACAACGCATTGAAACTTTGGTGAACGACCTGGGATTAGAAGCCGTTACAGTTTTCACTGGACGAATTTCTCAAGCGCTGTTACCTGTTTACTATGCCGCAGGGGATATCTGCATTGTACCGAGTTACTACGAACCTTTTGGTTTAGTGGCGATTGAAGCAATGGCAGCTGGAACACCCGTAATTGCGAGTAATGTGGGAGGATTGCAGCATACGGTGGTGCATGGTGAAACCGGATTTTTAGTTCCTCCTCGTGATTTTAAAGCATTGGCGATCGCTATTCATAGTCTATTACAAAACCCAACTCTAAAACAAAGCTATGGCAATGCTGCACAAAATTGGGTTCAGTCTCGTTTTAGCACTCAGGGAGTTGCTACCCAAGTCCAAGAACTCTATCAATCTTTAACACTTGATACATTTGTTCAAGAAATTATTCAAACTAAAAAGTTAACTCCAGATTTAGAAAGACAAATCCAAAATTTATTGAAATCAAAAGTTTTGAAATCCAACGAAATTAAAGCTCTAGAAAAATTAATTGACTCTTTTTCTAATGACATTGTGCAGTGGGCAACCAGTTAAATGATATCGTGTCCGGTTAAAGAGAGATCGTTAAGAGCGCAGTTGTTCCTGAGAGCAGGCTTACCGTAACTTGTGCCGAGCAGAATCGGAAGGAGCCGAACGAGAGCAGAGGGAAAGAGGTTTATCAATACTGTACTATTTTAGTGAAAGCAAACAAATATGAAACTGCTTTTGGTGATTGAATTAGATAATACCTTGGTTGGTAACAATCGAGCTATTGCTGTTTTAAATCAAAGGCTAGAAGCTATACGCAATAAGATTTACTTAGTCTATGTTACTGGTCGCTCTTATGCTTCTAGTCGCCGGGTGATAGCAAAAGCACGGCTTTTGAAACCCGATTATTTAATCGCTAGTGTAGGTACTGAAATTTATCAACAGGGTGTGCTTTTAGAAAAAGATTGGGTAAATCAAATCTCAAAAGATTGGGATTGGGATGCAGTTTGGACAATTACTAGTTACTTTCCGGCACTGATACCTCAACCCGATAGCGAACAAACTCCCTATAAATTAAGCTTTTGCCTAGATATGGATGCGCCGCTTGAGGTTATCCATGATTTGCAGGATTTGTTAACTTTTACTGGATTGCAGTCTGAGGTGATTTTTAGCAATGGGCGGGACGTTGATATCATACCCAAGAACAGTAACAAAGGTGAAGCAACTGCATATCTGCAAGAATTGCTGCAAGCGCAATTAGATGCAACCGTTATCTGTGGAGGTTCTGGAAATGACATCAGTTTATTTCAACAGCCATCAGCTGGGATTATCGTTGCTAATGCCCAAACGGAACTTCTATGGTGGTATTACAAGACACATTATCCTTGGCACTTTTTAGCTCACTACCCTGGTGCTACGGGTATTCTTGAAGGATTAATTTATTTTAATATTTTGCCATTTCCTAATAGTTGGAAGGCAATGGGCTACGCCCCACCATAGGCGATGATGCAACCATTCTTTTAGGATGGTTGGACAACAGCACCCACATAGCGATCGCAACCTATTCCAAATTGACTTTGAATGTAAAAAATTGCCCCGCACTTAGCTTCTATAAATGCGGGGATATTTCATTAGCAGTTATCTCAAAGCCATTTAGCTTTTTCTCTCATGCAACCGCTCATCATTCGTATTAACGTCTAATTCTTCACGACGAACAGTACCTTCGGCTTCAACTGTATCCTGTTCAACTACTTTCTTAATTTTCACTTCCTCACGCAAAACCGCTTCCTTCTGAATATCAGGGGTTTCTTCATAAAGATCCATCCGAGTAACTTCTCCTTCACGGAAGTTAGCCTCAGCAGACGATACAGTTCTACCAGCTTCGTTTGGAGTAGTGCGTTCAATAATTACGCGTTCTTTTTCAACTGGTACAGCAACCCTTGCCGTCTCAGTTTCAACATGTTTGCCAACAGATACTTCTCCTGTCTTAACACGAGATTTATTGGCAACTAAACGTTCTTCGTATAGTTTCAGGTTTTGATGATCCTGCTGATTCATATCGTAAAGATTTGGTTCATCTTCATACGTATATGTATTGCGATCGGGAGTAATTCTTGCGCGATCGCTAGAGGCTGGTGGAGCATCTACAGGTATCGATGTCTCTACAGGTGTTGAGGTACTTAAAGGTGCTTGTCTTACTGGAGTACGATAAACTCCACGCACCCGTTCCTCATAATCGTAATCAACATGTTCCAAATCATTAAAATCTGGTAAACTTTTTACTTGCTCCTTCGTCAACCCAATAGCATACACACGTCTATCGCTATAGCTTATTCGGGAACGCCCAATTGGTAACAATACTTGTCTACCAAAGAACCAAAAACCTGTGTCAACAACTAAATAGCGGAAATGACCCGAATCATCCACCAAGATGTGTTTGACAGTCCCAACTTTATCGTCGTTTATATCTGAATAGACATCAAAATCCCTAACTTCATAGCTATCAAAATCTGCATCACTATAGTTACCAGCAAAGTCTTCGAGTTTATATAAAGCCATATTCTTTTTTCTCCTACATTTATCTATATTTACAATTGTAAAAATATAATTTTTTACTCCTTCTTTCTAAAGAAAGATATTAATGTCTAAAAAATCATTACTGTGGAATTAATGGGTTCAAAAAATTAGGTTTAATTAAACCACAAGTAAACGTTTGCATAAGATTGTAGAGGCTTACAAATAAGTTGTTAGACCTGAAATCAGCAAAAATCTCGGAGAAATTCGCACTTATTGAGCCTTTTATTTGTTGATCGGAGTACGAACAATATACTGATTAACAGGTAAATTAATAGCAACTGGTTCTATCTTTCCTTGGGAAACTAAAGTTTGATAAACTAAAGCCGTAATCTCTCCTCTAGTTGCAGGTTTACTTGGATTAAAAACTTTAGGATTTGGATAGTTGACTACTATATTTGCTTGAGTTGCGGCTGCTACATCTCCAACTGCATATTGCGGAATCTTATTGGCATCTGCGTAAGTGTTAGTAATAATAAATGACGCAGGACGGTTAAGATTCACAGCATTAGCTGGTACAGCCTGGGCTTTTGATATGAATAAAGGCTGCATTAGAGTAGTAACAGCAAGCGGCATTAAAATACGTCTTTTTACAGGTTTTTGTGCGATTTTTTGAGTAACTACTCTTTGCGTAACTGTAGGTACAGTAACTGCTGATGTACCACTAGTTAGATTCAGACCTTTGTTTAAAGCAACTATTGCCTCAACCTTAGAAACGGATTGATTGGGACGAAAGTAACCACCAGGATAACCTGCCATAAATCCTTGTTGATATGCTTCTTCGATGGGACGAGTAGCCCAATAGTTAGTAGGAACATCTTTATATACAGCACCACTTTCTATCTGGCGAGTTGGTGGTTGATCAAAAGCTTTACGAATAATTGCTGCAAACTCATCTCGGTCTACTGGTTGTTCTGGTCGAAATGTACCATCAGGATATCCAGTTACAATATTTCTTGCAGCCAAACCTCGAATAAATGGCTGTGCCCAGTAATTAGGTTGAACATCACTAAAGGTAGTTGTAGGGGAAGATTGAGCAGATGTTTCTAATGCTCCAACTGCTAGTACTGTTAAATTTAAAGTTAGTAAAGATACACCTGCTGACACTAATTTAGTTAACTGTGTCACGATCCGTGCCTCCTGTTTTCTCAATTATTCATTATTTCTAATACTTCAATAGTTATTAAAAAATAGTGGAAATTTAGTGGAGAAATTTATCATGCAGCTTCAAATACTACTAAAGACTGACTATGCTTATTACTTTAGGTATAGATAACGCAACAATGAAAATATTAACAACGTTAATGTTTTATTAAGGGCTTATATTAATAGAATAATTTTATAGCAATCTTATTTGAGTTGTGAAAAATATAGATTAGGAAACGAACCGCATACCCCTTTGGGGAAGCAAGCTACGCGCAGCTTCTCGTAAGAGTTGGACGCAAAGCAAAGAAAGAAGAAAGAGAGATATAATTTTCACGAATGATTTAGGACTGGTATAAATCTAAGTAATAAAATCTAAAGCTTGCTTTCGAGAAGAAAAATATAGCAGAGTTCTCCACGGCTTTTCCACTATTTAGATTTAATCTAAGTCTCAAACGATAAATTAATGAAATTTTCCTTATATAACTTTTTTGCTACCTTGACTACCAGTCATTTTACTATGTAACCATTTTACGGATAAAAATTAAGTGTTAATTGAATATGAGATACATCTTTCAAAAAATCTTTCTTTGGATAGTAGAGTTATTGTTTGAAAACGCAAGATGGTTAGCCGTAGGAGGGTAGAATGCGTCAACTCATTATCCAAGTACCACGGGGAAATGGAAAAGCTGTTATTGATATTGCCAAATCTCATAACGGCACAAATCTGGCTCGATTTGAAGGAAATGCTGAAGAACCGATTGATGTGGTGATTGTTCACGTTTCTAATCGAGAAGTTGGCAAAGTTCTGGACAAGTTGCAAGACTTGCCCAAAGTACAAATCACGCTAATACCAACTGGTGTGATGACTCTGCAACCCCCTGCATCAGAAGCGCCGCAACAAGTTGTAGATGTGGAAGAACGCAGTCCGATTGAGATTTTTCTTTCTGGTTTGCAAAGTGTTGGCTCTTGGCGAGGTTTTCTTGGTTATGCAGCACTGGCAGGCTTTGTAGTCTGGATTGGCTTGTATACGAATACAGCTTACTTGCTGGTGGCGGCAATGCTGATTGCACCGTTTGCAGGCCCGGCCATGAATACAGCGATCGCTACTGCATGGGGCGATCGCAAACTCTTAGGACGGAGTGTTTTACGATATTTTGCCGCTTTAGCAGTCACAATTGCCACTACTTGGCTACTCAGTCTGATATTACAGCAAGAAATTCCCACCAGTTTAATGCTAGACAATAGCCAGATTTCAGCAGTGGCAGTGATTTTGCCATTGGCAGCCGGAGCAGCAGGAGCGCTCAACTTGGTTCAATCAGATCGCAGTAGTTTAGTCTCTGGGGCAGCAACCGGAATGTTAGTCGCCGCTTCCTTAGCTCCACCTGCGGGAATTGTCGGTATGGCTAGTGCAGTTGGCAGATGGGACATGGCAATTTCGGGGCTGTTCTTATTATTTTTGCAACTATGCGGCATTAACTTTTCAGCAGCTTTGTTGTTCCGAATATTCGGGCTATCTGCTCAAGGAACTCGCTATCAGCGTGGTAAAAAACGGGTATTCGGTATTTCCTTAGTGATAACTGTCATCGCATTGGCAGGTTTACTAACTTGGCAGTTCTCTAATTCTCCCAACTTACAACGCTCTAGCCTTGCCCAACGTGCCAACGCCCAAGTTCAGAAAACTGTAGAGCAAGTTGGTTTAGCAAAATTAGTCGAGTCGAATGTCCGCTTTACACGATCCAATATTCAAGGACAGGATACCCTACTATCTGTTATTTATGTGCAGCGTCAACCGGGAGTTACAGCGTCTAGTGAAGAAATACGCTCACGCCTCACCCAATCAATTCAAACCCAATTATTGAAACAGGACTTAAATGTGACACCTCTAGTTGATGTCAACGTACTAGAAACCCCTGCAAGTAAACAATAAAGCCAATTCTCTAAAATTACGAATTACGAATTACGAATTACGAATTAATCTCATGAGTAGATCAAAGCTTTCAGAAAAACAAGCCCTAGAAAAAGAACGTAATGAAGTCTTGCAGCAGTTGGAAGATTGGCTAGAAATTCCAATGCTGGTGCTGGGCTTTGTATGGCTAGCACTATTCATCATCGAGATCATCTGGGGATTAAACTCTTTACTGGAAGCCTTTAGCATCACTATTTGGATTATTTTTATATTAGATTTTTTACTTAAACTAGCGATCGCTCCTCACAAACCTGACTATATCAAAAGCAACTGGCTAACAGCTATTTCTTTAGTGTTGCCAGCATTGCGTACTTTTCGGATTATCCGAGTCGTCCGCGTACTACGAACAGCGCGGGCTGTGCGAGGTTTACAGTTGTTGCGAGTTATGACTCGTGCTAACCGAGGAATGCGGGTTTTAGCAGCAAGTATTAGCCGTAGAGGATTTGGTTATGTTGTGGCATTAACAATGATTGTTACTTTAATAGGAGCAGCAGGAATGTATGCCTTTGAAAACGAAGTTCCAGTGGAATCAGGGCTACACAACTACGGCACTGCTTTATGGTGGACAGCAATGCTAATGACAACGATGGGTTCTGACTATTTGCCCAAAACGCCCGAAGGTCGGGTGCTTTGTTTTTTCTTAGCGTTATATGCGTTTGCCGTGTTTGGTTATGTTACTGCGACTCTGGCGACGTTTTTTATTGGCCGTGATGCTGATGATGATGAAGCAGAGTTAGCTGGAGCGAAATCGATTCAAATGCTTCAGGGTGAAATCGCAGCATTGCGCGGGGAAATTCAAGAATTATTGCATCAAAATTCTGAGCGTTGATGTTAGCAAAAATTACTTAATGAGGAAACTTCATGAATGCAGAAATCTCCGCAGCTTGGGACAAGGTTCAAAGTATGGTTAACGGGTTCATAGCTTTGCTACCGAACATTGTATTAGGGTTAATTGTCTTTATAATCTTTTTGTTTATCGCTAGCAGAATTAAAGTAGTGGTCAAGCGGTTAACTCGCAATCGTCGTTCTGCCCGAAATCTAGGTCTAGTACTAGGAAGGTTAGCGCAGGGATTAACAATTTTGATTGGGTTGTTTATCGCCCTTTCCATTGTGATTCCTACATTTCAAGCTGGTGATTTGATACAACTTTTAGGAATTAGTGGTGTTGCAATTGGTTTTGCTTTCCGCGATATTTTGCAAAATTTCTTAGCTGGAATTTTAATTCTGCTCACTGAACCTTTTCAAATTGATGACCAAATTGTTTTTAAAGGCTTTGAAGGAACGGTCGAAAATATTGAGACACGGGCAACAACAATCAGAACTTATGACGGTCGGCGGATTGTCATTCCAAACTCAGAATTATTTACTAATTCGGTAACTGTAAACACTGCCTTTGATAATCGACGATTAGAGTACGATGTCGGCATTGGCTACAACGACGACATTGACCGTGCCAAGCAGTTAATGCTAGACGCAATGCTTAGTGTAAATGAAGTCTTAAAAGATCCGGCTCCTGATGTACTAGCAATGGAACTAGCCGAAAGCACTGTCAACATCCGGGTGCGTTGGTGGGTTCATCCACCAAGACGCGCAGATAATCTTATTTCGCGGGATAAAGTGATTACTGCAATTAAGAAAACGCTCGTTGCAAACGGCATTGATTTACCCTTCCCAACTCAACAAATTCTGTTCCACGATCAGACGGAAGAGACAGATGGAAACCGCTCTCGTCAGCGTGAAGGTTGGCCCGCAGGTAAAGGTGAAGTACCGAAGCCCCGTCGCATCAGCGATTCGCTCAGGTTACTTGCTCAAGCACGCTCCTCACAAGATAATAACGGCAAAATAGATTCTCAAAGCAACGAACAATGAAAAATGTCAAGATAAGCAAACTGTGGGATCAGCTCCACTCAAGTTACTGGTTCATACCGGCGGTTATGGCGGTAGTAGCTACTGCTTTAGCTTTCACAATGCTTAATCTTGACCGTACAGGTAAGGTAGACATTGATTATTGGTGGATTTATACAGGTGGAGCAGATGGGGCGCGATCGCTGTTAGGATCGGTTGCAGGTTCGATGATTAGCGTTGCTGCTACAGCCTTTTCAATTACAATTGTGGCGCTTCAGTTGGCTGCTTCCAATTTCGGGCCGCGACTTCTGCGTAATTTTATGCAGGATACAGGTAATCAAGTTGTACTAGGCACATTTATTGGTACGTTCATCTACTGCTTGCTTGTACTGCGAACAATTCATGGAGAAGGAGATGGATACGAACAGTATGTGCCACAACTCTCAGTTACAGTCGGCACTTTACTCGCAATTATTAGCATTGGTGTATTAATTTATTTTATCCATCATGCTTCAACCATAATTCAGGCATCTCACGTAATCGAAAATGTTAGTGAGGATTTACATTCAGCAATTAAGCGACTATTTCCAGAAAGAATTGGGCATGGTGAACCAGAACATAGCCTTGGAATTGAAGAAATTCCCATGTCCTTTGAGAAAGAAGCTTTACCGATTCGAGCTAATGACACTGGCTATTTACAAGCAATTGATAATGGGGAATTGATGGAAATTGCTTGTAAACATAATTTGCTAATACGCCTTAAAGTTAGACCGGGAAAATTTCTAATTCAAGGTAGCGATTTAGCCTTGGTTTTTCCTGGAAAAAAAGTAAATAAAAAACTTACCAAACAAATCAATGATGCTTTTATTTTAGGCAAAGAACGTACAGAACAACAGGATATAGAGTTTCCAATCGATCAATTAGTAGAAATTGCTCTGCGTGCCATTTCCCCTGGAATAAACGATCCATTTACTGCAATTCGCTGTATTGATCGAATTAGCGCAGGACTGTGCCACTTGGTTCAAAGAGATTTTCCTTCGCCCTATCGCTACGATAAAAATAAAAAATTGCGCTTCATTGCCGAAGGAGTCGATTTTCAAGGATTGCTCGATCGTGCTTTTAACCAAATTCGGCAGTATGGAAAGTCGGATGCAGGAGTAACTATTCGTTTGTTAGAAGCTATAGCTACTATTGCCACCTACACCAAAAATTCTAAATATCAAGTAAGCCTGCGCCATCATGCTGACATGATTTTACAAGATAGCCGTGAGGGACTATCACAAGAACAAGACCGCAAAGATGTAGAAGAAAGTTATTATCAGGTCATTAAAAATTTAAATAATGATGACAATAATAAGGATTGGGATTAATCAGAAGAATAGCGTTTTAAATTAATATTTATGAGGTAATAATTATGAAAATTCTGAATTGGAAAGGTTATCGAATTATCGCATGGATAGGACAGGCTCTACTAACAATTTTTGTTATAGCCGCAGCAGTTCAAGGTAAGTGGTCAAATGCCTTGGGGCTTGCAGTCTTCCTTGTTCTATCCTTTGTGTTTGTCATCCGAGATGATAAATTACCCACTTTATTTGATTTTTTGTTTGTGTTGGCTGCATTGCTCAATGCTACTGGTTGGGTATGGGATTTATTTGGTATGCCAGGCCCCTATGACGAAATTGTTCATGCTTATACGACTTCTGCAATTACCTTAGCACTCAGTTTTTTAGTCTATGGTTCAATGTTGAATATATTTCGGAATCATACACTTTTGTATTTAGTGACAATTACTAGTTTTGGAATTGCTATTGGTGCTTTGTGGGAAGTCACGGAATGGTCTGCTGGTAAAATTCTCAGCACTCAAGTAATTGAAAGCTTGGATGACACCATTATTGATTTAGTTATGGACACTCTTGGTGCTGGATTAGCAGCTTTAATTAGCCTTTGGGCGTTGCGAAACTGGACAAGTCGTAATGCAGAGGCAAATCATTCGCAAACTGAGACATACATTTAGATTACATAATATTTAACACTTGAAATAACGATGAATACATCAAAAAATTATTTTTTGACGCGCAAACTAACAACTCATCTGCTGCTACCTTTTATCGGCATAACGGGAGGATTTTTGAGTAGCTGTTCAACAGATTTTTCTGGAAAAGTTCGTCCTCCAATTGTTACTTCTCCGACAGTTAAGGAAACACAGAATCAAAGTTCGCGCCCTCTAACACCAACTGCTGAGGACAACAATTTTGTGGTTGAAGTTGTCGAAAAAGTAGAACCAGCTGTAGTTCAAATTAATACTTCCCGAACTATCAGAAGCGCAGTACCACAGTTACCTGATACATTAAATGACCCATTTTTTCGGCGCTTTTTTGGTGACACTGTACCAATACAGCCTCAAGAACGAGTAGTGCGCGGTGTAGGCTCTGGTTTTATCATCGATCCCAATGGGCGGATTCTCACCAATGCTCACGTTGTTAACAATGCAGATACGGTGACGGTATCATTTTCTGACGGTCGTACTGTTGAGGGCAAAGTGCTAGGACAAGATACGGTGAGCGATGTTGCAGTTGTGCAAATTCCTGGTAATAACTTACCAGCAGTAGAAATCGCAAATTCCGATACTTTAAAAGCAGGACAATGGGCAGTTGCGATCGGTAATCCTTTAGGTTTACAACAAACGGTAACAGTAGGTGTTATAAGTGCGATCAACCGTTCCTTAAATCTCTCCACCAGACCTAGCAGCTATATTCAAACCGACGCAGCAATTAACCCCGGAAATTCAGGCGGGCCACTCTTAAATGCTCGCGGTCAAGTGATAGGCGTTAACACTGCAATTATCCAAGGTGCTGAAGGTATTGGCTTTGCCATTCCTATAGATACAGCTCAACGAATTGCCCAGCAATTAATTACTCAAGGCAAAGTTGAATATCCTTACTTAGGTCTTCAGATGGTGACATTAACACCCCAAGTGAAGAAAAGAGTCAAGGATTATCCAAACAGTAACGTCCGCATTGTAGCAGAGCAAGGAATTCTTATTATTCGCGTTATTCCTAATTCTCCTGCTGCCAGAATCGGATTGCGCCCAGGAGATGTTATTCTCAAAATTAACAATCAACCCGTTACTACGTCTGAAGAAGTTCAGCAAATTATTGAAAAGAATGGCTTAAATAATAACTTACAAATCCAAGTGCTACGCAACGCACAGAACTTAGCATTTACAGTAAAACCTGAACCACTGGCATCTCCAAACAACATCCGGCCTTAAGTTTGTAAAGTAGATAATGTTTACCTTAATTTTTCACTGCTTTCAACAGATGATTCGGACTTTGTTCCACGATCGCAATCGTTCTAGTCCTATAGGCATAATATTACCAAATTGTTGTAATTGGTCAATAAGACGCGGCACAATCAGTGTAAATAAACCGACTAAAACGACCAATAAGAGAATAACTGATATGGCAACTGCAATGCCTCGCTTAATGCGAAATCTTTGAAAAAACCTCACTAGTTGATTTAGGACTGTAGCTAAAACCACTGCTGCAAATACCACCAAAAGTATTTGTCGAATTTGCCATAAAATATAAAGAGATATAACAAGAGCGAGAAACCCGATCAATTGTCCGAAGCGCACAATTCGCCCCTCATAACCTTTGGTATAAACTTATTTCTTATTTAATAAGCCATGCTTCTAACTAGTTATCTTCGCTTTACAAAATTCAATATACAAGTGATTAGCTGTGATTTTTTAGCAGCTTTGCTTAGACAAGCATTAGCACCAAGCGCAAAGATTTGCTCAACAATATCTCCTAATAAATTATCAACCAGAAACAGTACTGGTAAAAACTTCCAGTACGGATCGTTACGTACTACCTGACAAAGTTCAATGCCATTAATATGAGGCATTTCCACATCTAAAATTAACAAATCTGGAGAAAATTCTGTCAGAGTATCCCAGAAGTAGCGTGGATCTTCAAGAATTTTTAGAGTAAGTCCTAAAGCTTCTAAAGATTGTTGTATAACAATTAATGTCTGTGGGTCATCGTCTACAATCATGATTCTCGCTTTAGTAATACGAGTTTGCTGTAAAACTTGGGCCACTGACTCCAAAATTTCGTTAGGAGGCATGGATTTTTGCAAAAAACCACGTCCGCCAGATCGTGCAACCTCTAGGCGTAGGCGAAGCCCGCCGCAGGCATCGCTAAAATTATTTCGTTCTGTAAAAACTAACACAGGTATTTGTGGTGTTTGCTGGGATAATTCTGTTATTAACTTCAAACTATCTTTCTCAATATCAAGATCGAGTAGCACCACATCAGGATTTAAAGATATGATTATACTTCTGGCGGTGGCGATATTAGTAGCAATCTTAACTTGTAGTTCCTGGTTCTCAGCCTCATTTCTCAATTCCTCAACTACTTGTTGATCATTACTAATTACTAATAGTAGATTTTGGGTTTGTTCAACTGGGCTTTTTTCTAGCTCTCGTTGCAACTCCATCAAGAGCTTATCTAAATAAAAACATTTAGCTTGGCTAATAAATTTTTTAGTTTGAAATAAATCTTCTATCTCATTGGCTAATAACGAACCTTTGGGAAAGCCAAAGCTACCCAAAGAGCCAGCTAGTTTGTGAGCTTCTTGCTCTGCTTTTTGCCGCAATTGAGCGTCAAGTGTACCTTTTCTTAAAGCATCAGCCGCTAGTTTCAATACTGCAATACGCGAACCAACCTTAGCTGTGAAATTTTCCCGCTCTTGAGAAATGGCTGTTAGTAGAATTTGCTGCTGCTTTAAATCTATTTCCGGCTCAGGTTTCGGGCAACTTTGCTCACGATCTAGAGCTTTTAAACGATAACCCATTCCATAGATAGTTTCTATAAAATCATAGTTAGCACCTGCTGCTTTTAGCTTTTGCCGTAAACTTTTGATATGAGATTTAATCGTATTTTCTTCAGGTGGATCTTTTTCAGCACTCCAAAGTTGATCTACAATCGCACTCCGGCTAAAGATGCGCTGGTTGTTGCGTAAAAAAAGGTCTAAAAGGCTAAATTCTTTTGCTGTTAAATTTAGAGAAATGTCCGCATAAGTCACTTCACAAGTACTAGGATCGAGACGCAAGGCTCCCCATTCTAAAACTGGAGGTAAAGAAGTATTTCCCCGACGTAATAAAGCACGAATCCGAGCTGATAACTCTTGAAAATCAAACGGTTTGACTACATAATCATCTGCTCCGGCATCTAAACCGATAACTTTATCAGTTTTAGTCTCTTTTGCCGTTAAAAGAAGAATCAGCATTTGATAACCTGACTGCCGTAATTGCCGACAAAGACTTATGCCATCTAGCTTTGGCAGAACAATATCTAACAAAATCAGGTCATAGTTACAGACATTAACTAATTCCCAACCAGCTTCACCATCAGCAGCAATATCAACCACATAATTTTGTTTGGTAAGATATCTTGCTACAGCTTGAGCAAGCAAATCATCGTCTTCAACCAACAGAATTCTCATGAAAATGTTTGCTTGTAGAAGCAACCTTGAGTGCTGTAATCAAATTTCTATAACTTAGGTTATCCCCTTTTCAGTTTTATATGACATCTATCAAAGGCAAGGTTTGAGCAACAGATTCGCCCCACCTAATACCAATTCAATTAATGATTGCAATACATCCTTGGGTAAAGACGCGATGAATCGCGTCTCTACAATCGCTCAATTTCTGATTTTGCTATATTTAAATAATTGCTCAGATTTTATCAGACATTTTACCCAGGCTGGCAACAACGGCAATTAACTCAGCTGCTCTAACTGGTTTCGCAATATGTAGCTGAAACCCTGCTGCTAATGCCTCTTTGTAATCTTCTACCCTGGCATATCCCGTCAGTGCAACAGCAGGAATCCGCCCGCCTCGTTCTGCTTCAATTTCTCTGATTTTACGCATCAGCGCGTAGCCATCCTCGCCTGGCATCCCAATGTCGCTGATTAACACATCTGGATGTAATTCTTCTAGTGCCTCAAGTGCCTGTCTTGTAGAGCTAAAAGTACTAACTGTCGCTCCAGACTCTTCGAGTACTGCGGTAATCCACTGCCGCACATCCGCCTCGTCATCTACAACCAGCACTCGCAAGTTGGTAAGTGGATTGGGGGATGAGGGAGATGGGGGAGATAAGGGGGAAAGACTTTCTCCTCTGCTTTCTTCTAAAATGGGTAATTTGACTGTAAATGTTGCACCTTGCCCTATTCCTTGGCTTTGGGCTTGGATTGTGCCACCATGCAGCTCTACCACATGACGAGCGATCGCTAGCCCTAAACCTAGTCCTTTATCTGAGCGAGTATGACTACTATCTGCTTGGCAAAAGCGCTCAAATACATGAGGTAGAAAGTCAGCACTGATACCCTTACCCGTATCACTGACTTGAATTTGAACATAGTTAAGAATTGAGGGTTGGGAAAACTCTTCCTCACTCCCCACTTCCTTTGACAACTGCACCTTAATTCGTCCGTCGTTGGGTGTAAATTTAATTGCATTGGTGAGTAAATTTAACACAACTTGTTGCAAGCGATCTGAATCACCCGAAATTTTTTCTATTGAAGTATCAAGTATAGTTTCAATTTGAATACTCTTAGCATCTGCCAATGATTGTACAACCTCGATCGCGGCTGTAATTACTTCTACTAAATCTACTAAATCAATGGAGAGTGAAAGTTCTCCTCTAACAATCCGCGAAATATCAAGTAAGTCTTCAATAAGTTGCATTTGCAAATTAGCATTGCGTTCAATTATCTCCAGTGCAAGAGTTACTTTGGCTTCATCTAGCGCACCCGTTTGCAACATCCCTGCCCAACCGATAATTGCAGTCATGGGGGTACGTAATTCATGGGATACTATTGCTAAAAATTCATCTTTGGAACGGTTTGCAGCTTCTGCTGCACTTTGCGCCGCTTCGCTAACAGCGCGTGCGGCTTGTTCTCGTAGCAGCAGTTGCTCTTTTTCTTCCTCGGCTTGTTTGCGCTCAGTAATATCTTGCATAATTTTAGAAAAGCCGCGCAGATTTCCATTTTCATCTCGTAAAGGTGTGATTACACAATGCGCCCAGAAAAATGTACTATCTTTACGGAGATGCAAACGATTTTCCTTAGAAAAACCCTCAGTTACGGCTTTTGTTAATGCTTGTTGTGGTTGTCCACGCTCAATTGCTTCTGGTGAAAAAATTCGCTCAAAAGGTTGACCAATAATTTCTGCTTCTTGATAGCCTAAAATACGTTCGGCTCCAATGTTCCAACTAGTAAAGTTACCGTTTGGATCTAGCATAAAAATTGCGTAATTAGTTACTCCTTCTATTAGCAATCGATAACGTTCTTCACTTTGACGCAGAGTGTCTTGAATTTGACGTAGAGACTCGTAATTTTGCTGGGCGGCTCGCGCGTTTTTCTGAGCTTGCGATCGCGCCTCACGCAGTGCGGTGTTAAGTAATGTAATCAACACTGCTACCAGCACAAACTGAACCAACCCTATTACACTGAACCCAGTAACAGCTAGAGAATGAAAAGGGAGCAAAAGGAAGTAGGCGCAGACTATGGCAGACAAAAAAGTTGCCAACAATCCTGGGTTTAAGCCACCATACCAGGAGCTAACCATGACAGCAGCTAAAAACAGTGGGTAAATAGAATTCAGCCTGTGTAGCTGCCATAGAAGCAGTGTCAGCAGTAAAGCTAGTAAAACCGTTAAGAATGCAATGCTATAGCCTTTTAGCTGCGATGACCTCCGGTCGGTCGGAGACCATCGCCCAAGGCGGGGCGAAGCCCATCGCGTCAATCTCCACATTTTCTATTATTTTTGATTATGCCATCTGTTTATTAAACTTCTACTCTAGTTTTCCACTTTCAAGTTTTACCATTAAAAATTAATCTTAAGAGGATGGTAGCTTTAAACAATGCCCCTCATTACATTGGAATAATTAAAGCACTAAGTAATAATAATTTAAAACAGGAAGATAATAACGATGACCTCTAAGCAAATCTTAGTTATTGATGATGAAGATGACATCCGTCAATTGATTCAGACTTGTCTAGAAATAATGGGAGGCTGGAAGGTATTGACTGCTACTTCAGGTAATCAAGGATTAATCTTAGCTCAGTCATCTCAACCCGATGCTATCCTTTTGGACGTAATGATGCCTGATATGGATGGTTTGACAACTTTTCAAAAACTACAAGCTAATCAAATAACTAAACACATACCTGTGATTTTACTTACAGCCAGAGGACGTAATAATGACAAAAACCTATTTAATAATCTAGCTGTCAGAGGCATAATCAGTAAACCATTTAATCCTCAGAAACTAGCTGTTCAAGTAGCAGCAGCCCTGAGCCTGAGCTAAAGTATATTACAAAATCTGGTGTTTCCAGTTTAGCTATTCCTAAATTATTTGTGGTAATTTAGATGCCAGAGATAAGATTGTTGTAGTCTCTCTACTTTAGGATAGATTTGCTTTAAAAAAAGGTCTATCTATAGTTTTGGTAGTCTCTTTCTGAAGTCGTAGCTTTTTCCGAAAACATATATCCTCCACTAGTTTTCCACTTTTACTCTCTAATTTAGAACTAAATCAATAAATAGTAGTTCTGAATTTAAGATAAATTATTTTCAGTAAAACAACTAAATATTTATTTCAAAAATTAAATACATTAATTTAGTGAGTTTTATTATATAGATGAAATTAAACTCTAATTTCATCTATTTACTTAAAATATCTACTTAGGGGGTATATGATAAATAATTTAGAATCACTTTCACATCCACCAAGCAAACAAAAATTTGCTGCTACATTGCGTTTAGTAAGTCGAATTAGTTTTTGGGTACAATTAGTACTTGGTGGGATTTCTGGCATTGCTGTATTGTTAGCATACTTTAGCCGTAACATTACTACTCAGACAAGCAATGCAGGTATAGGGTTTGGGATATTTTTGGCTATTGTTGGTATTTTATTGCTGTGTTTTCGAGTCTATTGGGCTTTCCGTTATCGGAAAATGGCTAAACTTTTACAAACACCAAATTCTCAAAACCATCCCAGAAAGGAAGACGTAATTCAAAATTTGCGAATTGGATTACTCGTAAGTTTAGTAGGGTTATTAATAGCTTTTATCGCTTCGGAAGTGACGGTTTCAATCATTTTGGGTAAAGCAGTAGCACAACCTCAAGGTGTCGCAATTTATCAGCCAGAAAATGTAATTCGTTCGCTAGACATTTTTGTAATGTTAGCAAACGTCAACATGATTGGCGCTCACTTTTTTGGGGGAGTTACCTCTCTTGGTCTACTTTATTGGTTAGAAGAGTAGTAAGCGCAATATTGATTTGATTTTGTTAGCTATTGCTATGGAAGTACTAATCTATATCGAAAGTAGTATTTGCCAAATGTATTAGAATTCTCCTCGACTTTTCCACCATTGAGATTTAACCTCAAAATACAGTCTATTTTCATGTCTCCTCTTTTGGTTGAGCGGCTCAACTTTCCCTAAAGTACATAATCAAAAATTTGAATTATTGCAACAAAAAATTAAAAATTCTCTAAATTAAGAATATTTCTCATCTTGCACTAGATGTCACTATTGGGATTTTAAAACAACAAGCAAATATAAAATTATCAGGAGGTATTTATGTACAAGTTCAATCATTCTTCTTTCAAAAAAGTTGGATCGGTAGGAACAATTTTTGGAACATTGCTAATCAGTTTGTCTGCAATGAGTCAATCAGCAGTAGCACAACCGCGAATTTCCCAAATTAATCCTTGCCCTAGAATTTTCTACGAAGAACCACACCGCGATCGAGTTATGGTTCCAGCAGGATGTCCACCGAATGCTGCAACTTTAAGATTTGAAAGACAACAGCGAACTACTGGTTCTCAGAGTATTATGGTTCCTGCCTATCCTATGAATGGAAGACGCACAAATGTTAATGTTATACAACCACCTGCTCCAGAAAGTCGGCAAAGTGCGATCGCAACTATTACACCAACAGCAGGTACAGTCAATGTGAAATTGAAAAATAACACTAACGCTGGTATCTCTTATCAAGCAATTGGTCAGACCCAACCTCGATATCTTGCAGGTGGACAAGAATTTGTCTTACGAAACTTACCAACACCTATCAGTATTACCTTGGTACGTCAAGATGGTGGACTGCTAAAAGTTATGCCCACATCTACTTCTGAAGGGACACTCGGAGTCTCGTTAGATGAAACAACTAATTTCGATGACAATCAAGGCGTATTGAGAATTCAAAAAGATGGCCAAGTCTTTTTGAATTAATATAATTCACCGCAGAAACCTTGAACGCCTTAAAACGCTGATGACAACAAATCAAAACTTTTGTGGTCGTTCAATAATATCAGGTTCAGTTGACAAATTATCACTAGGACTGATGTAAAAGCTTTTAAATAATAAGTCACGATCTGAACCTGATAATTATAGGACTTACGCACGGGTAACGGAAAACGAACCACAGAGGGCGCAGAGTTCACGGAGGAATGAGAGTTTGAGAGGGTTTTTGCGTAAGTCCTAAATTAGTCAACCCAAATGGAGATTTTGAAATGGTTAAATTTATTCAAACTAAATGGAGTTCTAAAGGAACAATTGCTCTAGCAATATCTGCAATGCTACTTGGAAGTTGTACCAATGAATTAGATCAACAGGCCGGAGTACCAGAAACCAATGTGACTACAGAAGAAGTCGCAGATAATACAAACGAATTAATCGGTAAAACTGTAACAATTAGAAGTACACCCGTCAGAAAATTGGGGCCGTCAACTTTCACAATTGCCGATAAGCAATTTTTTAGTGCTAAACCAATTTTAGTTGTAAATGCTTCGGGAAAAACTTTCACTCTGCCTACTGACCCAAATACACCAATTCAAGCGACAGGCCCAGTTCGTAAGTTTGTGATTGCAGATATTAATCGAGATTACAACTTGGGCTTAGATCCAAACTTGTACAAAGAGTACGAAACCCAACCTGCAATTATTGCTCAATCAATTGCACTTGCCCCTAAACCAGGTGAAATTACCACAAATCCTCAACTATACTACGGTAAAAATTTGGCAGTGACAGGTGAAGTGGAAAACATTAGAAATGCGAACTCATTCACTCTTGATGAAGACAAATTATTTGGTGGACAAGACTTGTTAGTGATCCGCGCCAGTAATCCGAAAGGAACTGTCAATGAAGGTGAGAAAGTTGCAGTCACAGGTGTGTTGCGCCCGTTTGTTGTAGCTGAATTAGAACGGGATTACGACCTTAAATGGGATTTAACCTTACAAAAGCAGCTAGAAGCAGAATACAGAAATAAACCTGTGTTAGTTGCAACAGACGTATATCCTTCAGCAATTCCGCAATAAGGTATTCTACAGCATTGCCTATCAGGAAAATTTTTCATCAATAGCCTCAAGATAAATAAGAATAAGGATAATGAGTGACAATTCTCAAAGGGGAAATTTCTTACAGGCGTTAGGTCAAGCAGGGGTATTAGTTTTCCTGGTAGCGATCGCTCTGATAGTGAGAAGTTGTAGCTTTTTTGACGCAAAGGCAACTATTACTAACACATCTGAAATTGCGGAAAACACGGACGAATTTATGGGGAACTCTGTAACAGTTAAAAGCAGAATAATTCAGAAAATTGGTTCGAGTTCATTCACGGTTATTGATGGACGGTTCTTTCGTGGCGAACCTCTTGTAGTTGTTAATGCTTCAGGTGTGCCTTTTAATCTACCATCCGATCAAAATATCAAAGTGCAAGTTACTGGTCAGGTTCGTAATTTAGTAATTCCCAAAATTGAGCAAGAGTTTAATCTCGACATACAGGACGAATATTACAAAGATTACATCAATAAACCTGCAATTATTGCTCGATACATTGTACTAGCGCCTCAACCTGGTCAAATAACACAACGTCCCGAACAATATTATCGCCGTCAAGTTACAGTCACAGGGAAAGTAGAAAATATCCGCAGTTCGGTTTTACTAACGCTAGATGAAAATCAATTGTTTGGTGGGCAAGATTTGCTAGTTTTATTAAAAGCACCGCCCAAAGTAGCAATAAATCAAGGTCAGACAGTATCGATAACTGGTGAAGTTCGTCCTTTTGTCATTACTGAAATCGAGAAAGAATATAATTTCACCTGGGATCTAAATGTAAAAAGAGAGTTAGAGGCTGAGTACGGCAACAGACCTATTTTAGTTGCTGAAACTATATATCATCCTTCTTAAAAATGAGCGATCGTTTCCGACATTTCTAAAAAAGTTTAATTTGTTTAATTTCGGAGAAATATAAGTTCATGAATACTCGATTTATGCGCTCAAAAATTTTACCATTAGGCTTGATCTCTGCATTGTTTTTGGGAATGTTACCCTTTACAGCTGCTAAGGCGCAAAGTAATAATGCTCAAATTACAGGTAGGCTTTCAAAATACTCTCCTGTGAAAGCTCCCTTCCTTAAACCTGGATCTCGTGGACAGCCTGTGAGAGATGTGCAAGTTGTACTGCGATCGCTAGGATTTTACAACGGAGCTATTGATGGTATCTATGGCCCTAGAACTGCTACAGCAGTAGCTACCTTTCAGCGATCGTAAAGAATAGTTGGTGATGGTAGGGTAGGAGCGCTGACCTGGCAAGCTTTACGCACACCCGTGCGTCCCGTGCATCGTCGTTTATAACAGATAATTGTTTTTCAGATTAATAATATTTAGTGTTTTTTTCATCATTATGTAGGTTTATTTAGCTCCAAAATCCTTATTTGAACGCTTCTTGTAGTTGTTCAGATGTCAAAGATTTTATTAAACTTAACGGTAGTGGTTGCTGACTAATTGTATTAACGTAATCTGTACTCAAATAAGGAAGGTAACTTGATTGTTCGGCAACATACATTTCAAAAAATGGAACACTCAAAGCTTTAACATAACGACGTGCCAAGGCTGGACTTGAACCGATTACCTGTGTAGGAACAGGTACGGTGGCATTTGGTGATTCTGCAATAGTAGAAAAGTGTGTGCCGCCATTGATAAGTGCTAAATATTTATTTTGAGTTGTTAGCCAAGTAAAAGGTTCAATTTGCTCTGTTAAAGCCGGAGCAACAGTATCAGAGCTACCAGATACAATCATCACCGGAATTTTGATTTGACTGAGACTAGCTTGACCAAAAATACTGCTAACGACTGGATCAATAGCAATTGCTGCTTTTATCCTGGGGTCAGATAAGTTGTATTGAGCGTTTGGTAAATTGACCGCCAAACATTGAAGTAGAAGCGAAACATTTAACGTATTTTCCAAAGCTGGACAGTCAGCTTTCAGCTGCTCAAAATTAATCTTTGCACCCGCCAATGCTAATGCTGTATATCCACCAAATGATTGCCCTACTACACCAACTTGTTCCAAATTTAAACGTCCCCTAAATATTGAATTAGACTTTGATAAACGAGTGAGTTCATCTAGCAAAAATTTAATATCTAAAGGTCTGTCAATTAGTTCTCTAGGATTAGTAACTCTATCTGCTATACCTGCTAATAATGCTTGTATTTGTTGTGAATTACTGCCAGGATGTTCTGGAACAGCAACCACAAAACCATAAGAAGCCAGATGTTCGGCTAAATACGCAAAACTTGTTCTGTCGGAACCAAGTCCGTGCGAAATTACAATTATTGGACGAGGAGTTTGAGCAGTTGGTAGGTAAATATCAGCAGGAAATCTCCTCTGACGTGAGAGGTCATTAAGTGTAATTGTTTGTTTTGAGAAATTAAAACTTCCGGTTTTACCCAAGTCCATTAATGGAACGGTCTTAAGTGTAGAAGCTGTAGTTACTTTTTGTTGGGATTGTTGGTTAATAAATGCTACTGCATTTTGAGTTTGATTGACTAAATTCTGTAATGACTCTGCAATTGCCAAACTCTGATTCAAGTTAATTGAAATTGTACTTGCCGGAAACTTGTTTAATACATTTAAAAGCGTAAACTCTTTTTGATCTGCGGCTGACAAAATCAGTGCTGCACGAATTGCATAAAATCCTGACAAGTTAGATTCTGTCTGAATAACTTTCCCTAACTTTTCTAATAATCGTTCGCCAATGGGTGTATAAAGAAACTGCGAAACTTCTACTTGATTTAAGGGAATGGGAGTTAGTAAAACTTTTCGCAGTTGAGCTAGTTGCTTTTTGTCTACATACTTTCTATATGCAGCTAAATTATCGTCCACTTTGCCTGTTTTAGCATAGGTTTCGAGTGAACTAATTGGGATAGACCTTTCTAAAACACCGTAATTGAATCTTATCCTCTCTGCACCTAAAGCGGGATAAGCAGTTAATGTAGGCAGCAACCCTATACTAAAAATTCTCAAAGCCAATTTCAGCCAAACAGTTTGTTTATTTATAGTTTGAGTCATTATATATCACTTGAAATACTATATTAGGCAACGAGAAAATTAGCAGATAATAAAATTTCATAGAGATTCATATCTCTTTCAACTAAGCAGGCATGACCACTATGAGGTAAAGTTATTGTTTGAGAATTAGGAAAAATATTATTTAAATGTTTAGCCTCTGCTTCTGAAGGCAAAAGTCGATCATCTCTACTAGCAATTAGTAAGACAGGTTGAGTAATTTGAGATAATTTATTCTCATCAACATCAAATTCTCTCATCAAGGATAATCGCTGATTAGCAGTTTTTTGTGGTGCGGAACTAGTCGATTTTGAAAGAGCAAGGCTTGCAGCAGGCGAAATTCGACTTAAATTAGCTAGAAAAGGCAAAGATAAAAGTGAAGAAATCTTATAAAAGAATTGAGGTGTGTAAGGAAACAAAAGTGAACCTAAATTTAGCCAAGGTACTCGATGAAATGAAGAAGCAGAATTAATTAAAATAATCTTGCTAAATAGTTGAGGAAATTTTTCTAAGATTTTGAGCGCCAAACAACCACCGAATGATTCCCCACAAAGATAAACAGGCGATGTCTCACGACAAGCCACTTCGTGTCTACGCGGTACTTTTTCTAGTTCTATCTTGGTTAAAGATACTACTTCTTCTGTCATTTGATCCCAACTTGTTAGCTCATCAGGAGGAATTACAAAGCAACGTACATCAAACGCAGCTTCTAAACCTGCTGTTTGAATATACATCAATTCCTTTCCAGTCTCATCCATTCCAGGTAGAAATACTAAAAGTGGATAATTAGGGTTAGAGAAATGGGTAGTTAAAAAATAAGGCTGACTACAAATTTTAGATGGCATGATTAAACTAATATTGATAATGGAAGCTATACCTATAGAAAGTCATCAACTAATGTGAATACGATTAAACTAACTCTGAATCAATCCTACTTATTTTTCCAATTTCTTGTGTATTAATATCATTAGCTGCTTGCAAACACTCTTGTTCAGTTTGACTGGTTAAACGTAAATTGAGTAAACTAGCAACCCACCCAGCCGTCAATCCCTGGAGCAAAACTGTCATCATTATTGTTAAAAATACCAAGGCTTTAATTGAATCACCGCCATTAATACCCTGTTTTGTAAGTGAAACTGCAAATAATGAAGCTAAAGAAGCAGCTACAATTCCACGGGGAGCAACCCAAGATAAAAATAACTGCTGTTGCCAGTTTAAATCTTGATTCCAGGTAGATATTAAAATGTTAATAGGACGTATTATCAGCATCAGCACTAGAACTGCCAGAACACTACCCCAACCCAAAGCGAAAATACTTGCAATTGATAAGTCTGCTGCTAATAGAATGAACAAAACCGAATTTGCTAAAATGCTCAACTGTTCATTAAATCCACGCAATAAAAGCTCCGAAGGCAGGTTAGTAGCTCTTAAAACTATCCCCATAACTACAGCAACCACTAGACCAGACTCACCACGTAGCGCCTGTGCCAAACTAAATAAACCCCAGACACTAGCTAAAACAACTAGATTTTTTAACTCTTGGGACAAGAATTGATCCTGTTTGAGAAGTTGGGATAGCAACCAGCCTCCGCCTACACCAATAATTATGCCTAGACCCAAACGTAAAACTAGACCCTTAATTAAAATGAGAGGTTCCACATTTCCACTTAACACAAAATGAAGTACGATTACAGCCAAAATTGCACCAATTGGATCGATAAAAACCCCCTCTCCTTCTAAAAGTGTTGAGACTTCTTTTTCTACACCAATTTGTTTGAGGAGCGGATTAATAACTGTTGGGCCTGTCACAACTACTAAAGAAGCATAAAGAAAAGCAATTGACCAAGGAAATTCACTTAGCCAGTGTGCAGCTATTGCAGCACCTATTAAGGTAATTAGTACTCCCAAAGTGACAAGATTGCGAAGGCTAGTAGAAACTTCTTTTAACTCTCCTAACTGTAGATTTAAACCACCCTCGAATAAAATCACCGCTACTAACAGCGAAACCAGAACTTCTAAACCAACACCCAATAATGATGGATTTAAAAAATCAAAACCATCTCGCCCTAGAAGAATCCCGAACAGAAGTAGCAAGACGATACTAGGAATGTGAAAATAACCAGCTAAAACTTGAGCAGCAATACCAGCCACAACCGTTACACTTATCAAAATAGTAATCGGCAAGGATTCTTCCATAAAAAATTTCAGTCGTGCTGTACAACCTCCTATAATTAAAATCAAAAATTATCAGCAAGTAGAGTAACTTGCTGATGTCAAAAAGTTTTTAGTTCACAATACAACCTTGGCAAAGACTCTAAACATTAGCTAAAGCTGCTCCTGGCACTAATTCTACCTTCACCCAACCTGGTTGTCGTCGGTCAAATGCCTTATATGCATCAATAACTGACATTAGTGGTTCGACTTGGGTTAAAACTTTTGTGGGGTCTACTGTGCCATTACGAACCAAATCCACCAACGTAGGAATATATTTGCGGTGGTTACAATTACCCATGTTGATTGTAAGATTTTTGTTCATTGCCGTGCCGATGGGGAAGAAATTGTGAGTTGGTGGATAAACTCCAATGATTGAGAGCGTACCAGCTTTGGCTAATGCTTGAACTGCCCACTCTAATACTTGAGACGGAGCATTACCCGGATGCCAATTTCCGTTTTGAGGATTGGTTTTAGGGGCAATTTGTTGTAACTGCTGTTGGAATTGTTGTGCTTCTTGTCGTGCTTTTTCGGCTGCTGGGCCACTGTCAGGAGCATTCGCATCTACGCCAACTGCATCAATAGCTCTATCCACACCAACTCCCCCGGTTAGTTCGCGGATTGCTTCAATTGGATCTTCGGCATTGTAATCAATGATTTCTGCACCCAAATCACGCGCCATTTCTAAACGTGAGGGAATTGTATCTACTGCAATGATGCGTCCTGCACCGAACAGTCTGGCGCTAACGATCGCAAACTGCCCAACGGGGCCACAACCGAAGATGGCAACTGTATCTCCTGGTGTGATCTCTGCAATATCGGCTCCAAAGTATGCCGTAGGGAAGATGTCAGACAACAGAATTGCTTGGTCGTCTGTAACCTCTTTTGGTAATTTTACTAACCCTGCATTGGCATAAGGAATTCGAGCATATTCCGCCTGCAATCCATCAAAGGGGCCTGCTGCTTCTGGGCCTCCGAAAAAAGCTGTCCCGGCGTTATGTCCGTGAGGATTGGCGTTATCACATTGGGCATGATAACCTGTGCGGCAGTAAGAACAGTAGCCGCAGGCAATTGTCGAGGGAACGACAACGCGATCGCCCACTTTCAAATTCCGCACATTGGAACCAATTTCTTCAACAATACCAACGCCTTCATGTCCCAGAATTGTACCGGGTTTCATTCCTGTGAATGTTCCCCGAATCATGTGTAAATCTGTGCCACAAATTGCACTAGAGGTCAGCCGAATAATGGCATCGGTTGGTTCTTTAATTTTTGGTTCTGGTACGTTATCTAATCGAATATCTCCGATTCCGTGAAAAACAACCGCTTTCATTGTGAATACTCCTAATTCATGAGGTTTACATTTCAGACAAAAATGAGTAGCTTGTGTTTTGAGATACCACAAAACATGAGAAAATATTTATGCAATAGATCAAGAAATCTTGTATCCAAATTATTTTTTTGATGGATACCTTCAGCAGACAATTGAGCTTATTTTGGGCTACACGACATACGCACTTAGAAATTATGGTATCGATATTGCTATAGTTTCTTATCATCCTCTAGAAGGAGATAAAAAATTGTAGATACCAATGTCAGGGAAAGAAACTGGAAGCAAGAGCAAACTTTTTAACAGGATGATGGTTAATAGCGATCGCTTCTAACCCAAGTTGCTAGTTACCTAAATCGACACGATTGCTCTATAGTGGGAGTCTCTTCGAGTTGCACCATTATCAGAACAGCTGGCGCATCGCCTACTGTTCCAGATAAGTGACCCTTATGACCTTGCGCGTCCGCTTTCGTTCCTTGGTCTTCTCCAAATGAAATTTCACCAGGGCCCATCTCGACTCGCTGGCCATCCATAGTCTCTACAAACCAGCGTCCCGACAGAGGGATAACCCATTGGGGTTTCGGGTTCTCATGCCAGTTGCCAACCCATCCCACGGGTAGCACAGTAAAGGTGATTGTGGCACCAGACTGCTTCAAATGAGAAAGCCACTGAGGTGAAGTATCCGGCGCTATGCCTTTCTCGATGAAGTCTGCAATTTGACAACGGGACTGGTGACTTATACCGTCTTGGTCAGTCCAGACGTGCCAATATTCAATTGTTGGCTTATGTGATGAGTTATTCTGCATAAAAATGGCTCTCTTAGATTGTGCGATTATGTTACGGCATTGCTAATTCATGTATTTTCGAGCAGGAATTCTTTACAACAAATTATGAAACTGCAACCGTGTAATTGCGTTGTTCCCATTTGCTGCTGTTAATCCAGAAAAAAGTAAAACTAATTGACTTTTGCTGATTATCAGAAACAGATATATCTACAAAACTCAATCCTAATTTTGTGGAAGTAGAAGGAGTATCTTTAAAAGTTTGCCAATTATCATCTGACCAGTGCAACTGAAAAGATGCTAAAGCTTGAATTCGCAATGTATGACGAGTCCACATAGGTTCCACTTTTGATTCGAGATGGCGTTTCTCTTCGTGGAAAAAGCTTTTTCCATCAGAGATAAGGTACTGTAAATCCCGAACTTGGGGTCTGTCTACTGTAGGATGGTAGATTTCAGTAACAACACCGTTCCAGACAGTAAACCAAACACGACTGGAAGTAGAGTAAGCTGTTCCGACTCCATCTTTATTGGCATGAGTCCATCGAGGATCGATACCCGGTGAGCCAAAAGCCTGTCCTTGACCAATAATCTTTACCATAATTCATTGTGCCGATAAGCTTTAAATGCTATTTTGAAATGCTGTATTGGATAAAAAATCATTGAGGATATTGATAAGGCTTGCGAATGGCAACTAATGATTTAGCTTCAATAAAAATTTGTTTTATTTCAGGATGCTTTTGACGAATTTTTACTTCTAAATTATCCACGGTTGATGCTATTTCTTCACCTGTAAGATTTTTAGAAAATTGAATTTCTAAGTTAAGTAATACTTCCTTTGGGGCAAGCTACATTGTGAGTACACGTATGACTTCTTGCACTCCTGGTTCTGTTTTTGACAAAGAACGGATATTGGCTATAGTTTGAGGAGCAGCACTTTCACCAACTAATAATCCTTTACTTTCTCTCGCTAGTACTACTGCTATTATAGCTATCGCTAAATTCGACCCCATCGCCGCAAAGATTGTTTTTTTAGATGAATCAGTTGCCATGATTGTAAATATTAGCTTCTAAATAGGTAAGTTTCTCACAGATTTCTTTCTCCTCTTTCTCAAAGCATAATGCATCATGTTATGGTGTTCGCTATGTTCTTGCTCACTGCCGCTATTCATCATTTTCAGCATATTCGGCCCGCCAGTGTTAAAGAACCGCGCAACCAATAAAGCTGCTAGAGCCAAAAACAAAATATTCAAGACTGTAGTGTAGTTAAATTGGATAGATGCCTCAACTACTTTGGCGTTATGTTCTTGTGGTATTAACCCCAAAATTTGGAACAGAATTTCAATTATTAATGCCGCACTTACCATCGCTGCATAAAAAGCGATCGCTAGAAATATGCTAATTTTTGAACCGTAATATTTGCGGTAAATATTCAAAATTGGCAGTATAATCAGGTCAGCAAAAATAAATGCGACTACGCCTCCAAAACTAATACCACCATTCCATAGCACAGCCGCTAGAGGAACATTCCCCACAGAACAAACAAAAGAAAATATTGCTACAATTGGCCCGATAATTGGCCCCCATAATTTCGACCATATAGGGCGATCTGTGAGAAAGAATACTTGCCAAAATTCATTGGGAACCCAAGCAGCCAAAGCACCTGCAATTATTAATCCCAGCGCAATATCTAACCACACCGAAACCCAGTCCATGACAAAGTAGTGGCTAATGGATGTAAATCCTTTATCAGAAAAAATTCTTTGCCAAATGGAACCTTCTGTTACTGACATATCCATATTGGCGTGTCCTTCCATTTTGCCAGAGAGTCCCCGGTTGGCTTGCTGTTTAGCTGATTTCACCATCTGGGGTTTTAGGAATACTTTAAACAGAAATACCAGTATGGCAATCATCAACAGCCCACCGACATACTCAGCTAGGGTAAATTGCCACCCCATTAATACTGCCAAGATAATGCCTAGTTCAATGACTAAATTAGTTGAGGCAAATTGAAATGCGATCGCTGCTGTAAAATTACCACCTTTGCGAAAGATGGAACGGGCAAGGGCGACAGAAGCATAAGAACATGACGATGAAGCTGCACCTAAACCACAGGCTACTGCAATCGATTTTGGTGACGCATCTGGTAGTAGTCGGCTCATTTCCCCTTTAGAAATTACTGCTTGAACAATACCTGATAGTGTAAAACCAAGAATGAGCGCCCAAAGAATTTCCCAGAACATAGAAAATGTCATGCTGAGTGCTAGAAAAATTCCATTTATGGGGTCGCTGAAAGGGTTTATAGTATTCATTTTTATCAATTATCAGAATAGTTTTAGACTAATTTCTAAGTAGTAGAAACTTCTAATTCACCATCGAGATGCGTAACTTCCCATTGGGTTTGTTCGCCATCGCGCCAAAATCGTAATCCCACCGTAGCGTCTCCCACGGACAAATTTGTGAGTTCTAAATCAGGTAAGAAATCTGGTAGATTCGGTTGTACTTTTAACTGTTGTTTTGAGGCATCAGCTTTGAGTCCTAAAATAGTACGAATGAGTAAGAAAATTGAACCAGCAGCCCAAGCTTGGGGAATATTGGCATCTGGATAAGGTACGGGAAAGTTATCATCTTGGCGTTCAATTCCCGCAAACAATTCTGGCATTCTTCCAGCTTGAAAATAACTAGCAGCAGCAAAGATACCCTCAGCAATGCAGTTAGCTTCTTGGTGATAGCCATACTTTTTTAATCCCGCCGCGATGATCGAGTTATCATGAGGCCATACACTACCTCGTTGATAACTAATTGGGTTATATGCCTGATTTTCAGATGAAAGAGTCCGCACACCCCAACCACACCACATATCTGCTTTAAAAAGTCGGTTAACAAGTTTTTTGGCTCGTTCTTGTGGGACAATACCAGACCAGAGGAGATGACCAGGATTTGAGGTAATTGATTGAATTTGCTGCTTTTTATCGTCTAATCCTAAACAGTAAAAGCCAACTGAATCCATCCAGAATTGTTCATTAAATCGGTGATAAAGTTCTTCGGCTTTTTGACGCAGCTTTTTGGCTTGGTCTTTTTCGCCCCAGACTTCATAAATTAAAGCTGCCCTTAGCCACGCATCATAAACGTAGCCTTGCACTTCACATAAAGCGATTGGCGGCTCAACTAACTGCCCATCGGGGTAAACTATTGCGTCACCCGAATCTTTCCAACCTTGATTGCGTAATCCTTTTGGCGAACGAGTTAAATACTCAACAAAGCCATCCCCGTCAAAGTCGCCGTATTTGTCAATCCAATTTAGTGCCTTTTCAAGTGGCGCTCGACACTCATCAAGCATACTGACATCAGCATTCCAGTTATAGGCTTCAGCTAAAGTAACAATCCACAGAATGGTAGTATCTACTGTTCCGTAGTAGGGATGATATGGAAGTAGGTTTAGTGTGGTTAACTCATCGCGCCGCATTTCGTGGAGCATTTTGCCTGGTTGGGCATCGTGCCAATCATCCAACTCAGTTGCTTGGAGTTGAGCCAGTTTGAGTAACGTGCCACGAGCAAATTCATGATAAACTGCGATCGCTTGCAAGCTAGCAATTATTGAGTCACGTCCAAAAACAGCAACAAACCAGGGAATACCAGCAGCAGGCATCCAAAATTGATGTCCATTATCATCCACTTCAATGCGTAGCGCTCCCATATCTGCGATCGCTTGCTGATAGTATTCGGCAATTTCAGCATTAGACGAGCGCAACTTTGTCGCATTCATCAGAAATTCATCTCTAACCTTCCCAGCTTTCGTATTGTGAGACACAGCGCAGGTATTTTGAGGTTTGAAGATATTTCCATCTGCTAAAGCTGTAAAATTGACACAAGTGTGCCATGTTTTCCCAGGAGCAATGACCACATCAAACATTAAACGACCATTAGCATAGCGTGGCTCAGAATTACCACAAACTGGCTCAATCATAATACCTCGGAAGAAAGAGCCGTTGTGATATTCAGTAGTGAGTACACCATTTTCCCATTTAGTTTGCGTCTCACCTCGCGTCAATATTTGCTGTGATTTGACATCAAAAATATCTGCAAAATCAGAGCGTACAGCTAGCATTAATTGAAACTCAACAGCTTTACTGTGATAGTTGGTTATATCAATATCTTCATGCATACCTTCTGCAATGTCGCGCCGAACTGTTACAAGCAAACTACCAGACGGTAAAGAGTCGTTGATAGTAGGAAGTTGCGGATTAGTAAATTGGTAAAGTGCATTGTGATGAGTGATATTACTAGAAGCTAGCAGCGAAAGTCGATAGCGATTGAGAGAAATTTCGTAGTAAGAAATTAGCCGTGTGTCCCAAACAAAAAAACCTTGAGGTAAATTCTCGTCGATAGAACCATCACTAGCCGTTACTAAAAAAGATGAACCATCGTTAATGGTTATCAAACCCGAATTGACAGTAACTTTTGTAGGCATTCTCAATTCACGAATTCTGTGGTTTTAATTCCCCCGCTTCCAACAAGCAGAAAGTTTTGTGGCTCTTTTGAAATCCCACTTGCAAAACTTAATTACGAATTACGAATTACGAATTACGAATTATCTTAACCATTCTCCGTAAACCCTGGATACAAAGTCATTCCACCATCTACAAATAGTGTTGTACCGTTGACATAATCAGAGTCATCAGAAGCCAACCAAACTGCTGCTTTGGCGATGTCTTCTACATCTCCCACACGTTTCGCTGGAATTAGTTTTAGTAAATTTGCCTCTGCTTCTGGAGTATCCCAAGCTGATTTATTAATTGGAGTTTTGATTGCACCAGGAGCAATACTATTAACCCGAATTTTGTGAGGAGCAAGTTCTTGGGCAATACTTTGCATCATCATATTAATACCGCCCTTACTCGTAGCATAATTCACATGACCAGCCCAAGGAATTACCTGATGCACTGAACTCATACAAATAATCTTACCTGCGGCAGATGAAATATCAGGCTTCACACCTCGCCGCAAAAATTCCTTTGCAGCCTCCCTAGCACATAAGAATTGTCCCGTTAGATTTATCCCAATCACTGCATTCCATTGATCGAGGGTCATATCTATAAATGCTGAGTCTTTTTGAATGCCTGCATTACTTACTAAAATATCAATAGTGCCAAATTGTTTAAGGGTTTGGCTGAACATTGCCTTTACTTCGTCTTCTTTGCTGACATCGGCTTGAATAGCAAATGCTTCTCCGTTAGCAGCTTTGATATCATCAACAATTTTTTGGGCTGATTCAGCTTCAGAATGATAGTTTATCGCAACTGCTGCACCTGATGCAGCCAAATAGCGAGCGATCGCTTCACCAATTCCAGAACTACCACCTGTCACAAGTGCTTTTTGACCTTTAAGCAGATAAGGGGAATAACTCATAATACTTTTTCAGAATTTTTGCTATGTATTTTCATTTGCAAAGTTTGAGGATAGCTGATATTGAAAACTTATGATTGAATCCAAATTGAAGCAAGCTGTCCTACGTTGAAATTTTTATACCAATTACACATTTTGCTTATGTGTTTAATTTTTGACAGCTATTTTGGTGATTCTGGCATTACTTTAGAGGTTTGCAAGAATGAACGCTTCTAGCCATTGGTATAATAAATATCTCTACCGAAAGAACTATAAAAATTTCATCACGATTTCATGATTGGATGAAATCTTTAAAGGATAAAGTCAGTTGCATGTCTTTCTTAAGCTAGAGATAAATTTTATAATATTTTTTATATTGATTGATTTATACAAGACTCATATTGAATTTTTGCGAAGCTAGTACAGAATAAGTACAAAGTCTGTTGAATATGTCTAATCAAACCGATGTACAAGTACAAAGAATTAGAGCTATTGGCTTAACAGTGACAAACGGCGAGCGCTCTTTGGAATTCTATACACAAGCACTTGCTTTTGAACTCGTTTCTGACATTACTGTTGAAGGACAGGATTATAGCGACTTAGAAGGTGTGACTGGGGCAAAAATTCGCATTATTACTTTACGATTAGGTGATGAACTTATCGAGTTGATGGAGTATCTTAATATTCAGGGTAAACCCATCCCCAGGGATTCACAAAGTAATGATCTGTGGTTCCAACATCTAGCAATTGTGGTGAGTGATATGGATCGTGCTTATGCTCACTTGCGTTCATTTTCCATTGAACCAATTTCAGTTGCTCCTCAGACAATACCACTTGAGAATAAAGCATCTGGTGGTGTCCGCGCTTTTAAGTTTAAAGACCCTGATGGTCATGATTTAGAGTTAATTTGGTTTCCGCCTGATAAAGGACAAGATCAATGGCATCAAAATAGCCATAGCTTGTTTTTGGGAATCGATCATAGTGCGATCGCTATTTCCAATACCGAGCAGAGTCTACACTTTTACTGCAACATCCTGGGAATGCAAATTGATAGCCGCAGCCTCAACTGGCGTGCAACCCAATCTCGCTTGGATAATTTACCAGGAGCCGAAGTCAAAATTACAGCACTGCGACCTGTTGAAGATGGTGTGGGAATTGAACTGTTAGACTATATTGTGCCTGGAAAAGGTCGCTCAATACCGAGTGACTGGAAAAGTTGCGATATTGCACATATCCAAATTGAGCTAGTTGTAAATAATCTTGAGCAGTTAGTGGATAAGCTACGGCGTAACGGGGTTGAGTTTGTATCGTCGCGGATTGTGCAGTTTAGCGATCGCTCTTTTCCTTATCAGCAAGGTTGTCTAGTTAAAGATCCTGATGGACACGCAATCTTGCTAATTACGGAATCTTGATGTGGGCATAGGTAGCTCGTTGATTGGCTATAATGCTTGTAGTGAGTAGGACATAAATAAAAATGTCAGAAAAAACTTTCGATATTGCTTACTTATCTGATAATTTACTTGAGTTATTATCAGATATCCAAAATCATGTTGAAATTACGCTAACTCATCAAGGGGTTCCTTGGGCAAAGGTTTTACCTCTGTCTCAAACAGAGTCTACAGTTGAAAAAGCAAGTTTAAATCATGGCTTAATGGTGATGAGTAGTGAAGATATCTTAGAACCCAGAGTTGCAGGTTTTTGGCAAGGACAGGTTAAGATTTCTGATGATTTTGATGAAACTTCCGAAAAGGTGATTGCTGCTTTTTATGGGGAAGATTAATGAGTTTTCTGCTAGATACTCATATCCTGCTATGGTTTTTAGAAAATGATTCTAAGTTGTCAAATCAGGTACGAGAGGTAATTACTAATCCTGAAAATTTAATTTTTGTCAGTGCTATTAGTGCTTGGGAAATCTCGATTAAACAGTCTTTAGGAAAGTTAATAGCTCCTAGTAATTTAGAGGAGGCTTTGCGCTTTAGTCGGTTAGAGGTTTTAGCGATTACGTTGGCACATGGAATAAAGGTTGCTGATTTGCCAATGTATCATAAAGATCCTTTTGATCGGATGTTAATTGCTCAGGCTTTGGTAGAAGGTCTAACCATAATTACTGTAGATCATAAGTTTAAATTTTATGATGTGGCGTTGTTAATAACTGAATCATAAATATGATGATTCACCTTCCAAAAATCAAAGCATCGAGCGAATAAGCACCAGGGCCTAAAACTGCGATCGCAATTAACATAACGCAATACATAAAAGCCTTTTCCCAACTTGGCGGTTCACCTTGTCCTAAAGCACCCTGATACTGTTCTTGAGGAATTAAGTATGGATCTTGAGCTACAAAAGGTTTACTTCCTGAGATGTGCAAATATATTGCAAAAATCATTGAGCAGAGAATGGGCAAAGTTGCTAAGAGTGTGAGGAATCCAATAATCAGAAAAATTCCGCCACCTAACATCGATGCAGCTGATAAAAAGCAAAGAAATACAGGCGTTTTTAGAGATTCAGCCCACCGTCGAAGATGCGTTATCTTGGGATAGCCGTGTAATATAAACAACCAGCCAACGCTAACTCTGAGAAGTAAAAGTGCTAATCCTGGGAATCCGTCAGGATACACCAGAGAAAGTGAACTTAACAAGTGTGGACTTAGCTGTGGGAAATTAAATGCAGCTACGAAAAAAGCAAGTTCCTTCGGAATAGCTCCGCTTAACGCTACACCCAACCCAAATTGATAAATCATAGTTTTACACCACGGGTATTAAGGTCGATAACATATAACGAATGACCGGCTGTGATAAATAAGCGTTCACGAAGTGTCCCTGAAAGGGAATCGCCTTCCTTACCACCGAAAGTCAGGTTAGCTGATGTCTCCGGTACAAAAATTTTTCCTAAGCGAGTTCCATCGGGGGCGTATATCTGCACACTATCTTGAGAACTAGTAAAAACATTGCCATATTCGTCAACCCGCAGTCCATCCGGTTGTCCTGGCTCAATGACTGCAAATACACGCCCATTCTTTACAAAGCGATTGCCCACAACTTCATAGACACGAATATGATGAGGCCCTCCAGGAATATTAAACGCAGCTGTATCTGAAACATACAAAAGGCTTTCGTCTGGACTGAAAGCCAACCCATTAGGGCGTACCATATCTGTTACTACAGGATAAATCTCACCTGTTGCCGGGTCAAAGCGATAGACGTAACTTCCGGGTTGTTCCTGTTCGCCGCCGTAACCTTGGTTTGGCTCGGTAATCCCATAAGGCGGATCGGTGAACCAAATTGTACCGTCACTTTTGACTACTAAATCATTTGGACTGTTCAGGCGTTTGTTGTTGTAGCGATCGACTAAAACCTTCCATTCACCATTGTCTTCGCGTCGGATAATAGCACGCAAACCAGAGGAACAGGCAACCAGACGACCTTCCAAGTCTCGGTAATTACCGCTTTGGTAATCAGATGGATCTCGTAGGACAGTCACATTGTCAGTGGGACTCCACCGCAACAGGCGATTGCCGTGAGCATCGCTCCACACAACACTGTCATCTTCATGGAAGTAAACAGGCCCCTCGCTATGGACTGCACCGTTGGCTAGCTCCTGGAGTAAAGCACCGGGGCGTACAATAGCAAGGAGGCGATCGTCATAAATCTCAATGGCTTCAGGCATAGAAATCTCGTGTTATTTAACTTGGCTACTGACGAGAAATAGCAGGTTTAAATTAATACGTAGATGTATATTTAACAAAATCAAATTAATAGTTTTATCAAAAATACCAAGCAAGATTTATTTATTTTCTTATAAAGATATTATATGTCTAATCCACATAATATAAATCAAAAATGAAATTAGAATGAAATGCTAACCTGTCTTTAGGCATAAATAAATATTAATCCATTAGAGAGAAGCAATATTGTAATTAAAGCTTTAGTCTAAGCATAAGAATCTGTCTTTAGAGCTATTTAAATTTTGATAAAACTTATAAATTAATAGGACTTACGCACAGTCTACAAATTCTCGGCGCTCTTGGCGTCTTCTCTGCGAGACGCGAAGCGCGTTGGCGAAGCCTCTCGCAGAGAAGGCGGTTCGATAAATTAAGCTTTTTAGTAATTCTTGCGTAAGTCGAGATTAACTGAAAATATCGGGAAATTATTTTGTGGCATTAAAGAAATTAAATCGTAATTAATATGAAATTACTAATTATCAATTATGACTAGAATCACAGAATATTACGACATTATTATTATCGGTACAGGAGCCGGTGGAGGTACATTAGCCCACCGCCTTGCACCCACGGGTAAAAAAATTCTAGTACTGGAAAGAGGCGACTTTTTACCGAGAGAAAAAGCTAACTGGAATCCAGAGGAAGTCTATCAAAAACATCGTTACCATACTGATGAGCAATGGTATAACAAGGAAGGTAAAGCCTTTCAACCTCAGACAGGCTATTGGGTTGGTGGCAATACCAAACTCTACGGTGCAGCCCTAATTCGATTTCGGGAGCGAGATTTTGAAAGGGTAATTCATAAAGCAGGAATTTCTCCAGAATGGCCTTTGAAGTATCAAGACTTTGAGCCATACTACACGCAAGCAGAAAAGCTATATGACGTGCATGGACAGGAAGGAGAAGACCCCACAGAACCACCTCGCAGCGAACCATATCCCTATCCGCCAGTGAGTCATGAGCCAGATATGCAGTCTCTTGCTGATGGCATTCGGGAACTGGGTTACTACCCATTTCACCTACCGCTAGGATTAAAGCTGAATGAAAGCGATCGCACCAAAAGTCCCTGCATTCGCTGCGATACTTTTGATGGATACCCCTGTCTGGTACATGCAAAAGCCGATGCTGATGTCAACGCCATTCGTCCGGCTCGTGAAAAGTATGCCAATGTTACTCTTTTAACTAATACTAAAGTCCTGCGGCTGCATACCAATGAGTCTGGGCGAGAAGTGACGAAGGTAGAAACTGAAATTGCAGGAGAGCAACATTGGTTCACAAGCGATATTGTGGTTGTTGCCTGTGGTTCTGTCAACTCAGCAGCTTTGCTGTTACGCTCTGCTAATGACAAACATCCCAACGGATTAGCAAATAGTTCCGATCAGGTGGGGCGGAATTTTATGAAACAACTGGAAACTGCGATCGTTTCCATACATCTAGAGGTAAATCACGCCAACTTTCAAAAAACGATCGCTGTCAACGATTTTTACTGGGGAGAGCCAGATTTTCCTTATCCGATGGGCATGGTGCAAAATACAGGTAATGTCCTAGCCGATATGATTCCCGGAGAAGCACCGCCACTAATGGCTCCATTTATCAAGCTGATTCCTCATTTTGAGCGCCATTTGCTGGCCGAGCGATCGGTTGGCTGGTGGTTGCAAACAGAGGATTTACCAGATCCAAATAATCGGATTCGGGTTGTGGGCGACAAAATTCACGTTGACTATACACTGAATAATATCGAAGCAAGCGATCGCTTAATTCACCGATGGACATCTGTACTCAAGTCAATTCCGCATTCAGCGAAACACGTCCTGCCATTTAGCATTTATCCCCGCACTCATATACCAGAACAAGCAGTTGCTCATCAATGCGGTAGTTGCCGATTTGGCACAGATCCCAAAACCTCAGTCCTTGATCTCAATTGCCGTACTCATGATGTCGAGAATCTTTATGTTGTAGATAGTAGTTTTTTCCCTTCAAATTCGGGAGTTAACCCCACGCTCACGATTATGGCGAATGCTTTGCGCGTTGGCGATCTGCTTGCAGCAACGCTTCTCTAACGCATAGCTGAACGATTGAAGTAGAAAGCTATGAAAAAAGAAGCATCACAAGATTCGTTAATTAATTTAATATTGCCCCTAGCCCTCATACTAGGGCTAGTTCTGCTTTTGAGTTTGAATGTGGAAGTTGGAGGGCAGAGCAGAGAAACTACTCCTTTAGAGACATGGCTCAAAGTCATTGTTGGTTATTTGGCAGCAGGGACAGAAATTGCCGCAGCGATTGTGATTGGCGGAGCAGTGATCCGAGGCATTTCTACCTATTTGCGATTGTTGTTCTCTCGCTCCAAACAACATTTTGATGCCACAGAAGCAATTCGTCTACAATTGGGGCGGGTGCTGGCATTGGGGTTGGAATTTACTGTCGCCAGCGATATTTTGCGGACAGCAGTAGCACCCACCCGCCAGGATATTTTGAATTTAGGAGCGATCGTTTTGCTACGAACCTTGCTGAATTATTTCTTAGAGCGAGAGATTCAGCAAGGAGAACAACGCCGTTCATCAGAGCCGGAACTAGATAGGAGTATACGATGAAATCCCATCGTTCCAGCTTAAAACCTTTAGAAGGTGCAAATCGATCGCTCCGCCGACGCCTCAATTGGAAAGGTGAGTTGGCATTAGCCACTGCCCCAACAGTAGTTATATTATCTGTGTTTGCACTAGTGGAGGTACTAACCCGCCAGCGTTTATTGTTTGCGTCCCTCGCTTCTAGTGCCTTTCTCATTTATCTCGATCCCCAGCACGGTACAAATACGGTGCGAACTCTAGCCATTTCCCAAACGATGGCAGCTGGAATCGGTTTTATAACTTATGTACTGTTAGGTTCGGGTTATGTGTCTGTGGGAACTGCAATGATCGTCACCATCGTACTGATGATCCTGTTAGATGTGATGCATCCTCCAGCCGTTTCTACATCCTTAAGCTTTGCCTTAAAAGCTGGTAATGAAAACAACTTAGTTTTGTTTGGTCTGTCTGTGGGTATCACTACCTTGTTAGTTGGATTACAACGCTTTGCTCTGTGGCTTCTGGTACACCTGAGCCAGAAGTAGTTTCATGCTGATTATAGTTTCAAGGAGAAATAGATTATGAACGAAGAACACTCTACTTCTAACCAAGAAAATGAAAATCAAACGCCCTCAAATACTCATCCTATTGCAACAGGATTGGGAGCAGCCGGAGGCGGAATTGCAGGAGCCGCATTAGGCCGCTCAATTGGTGGTAAGGTTGGTGCTGCAATTGGTGGCGTTGCAGGTGCGATCGCACTTGGAGTTGCAGCCAATGAACTGGTAGGATACACCGAGCAATTCATTGAAGAACTCCAACCAACAGTAGGCTTAGGATTAGGAGCCGATCATAAACCCGTTGAACTACCCTCTCACTATTCTTGGGAAGAATTACAAGCACTATCAAAACCTCAAGGTGGAGAAATGCAAGCTACCTAAGCCAATAATTTTAATTACGAATTACGAACTACGAATTACGAATTAATCATGTTTCCACTTTGGTTAAAAGCAGGTTTCTGGGGTTTGGTGGGTGGTTCAGCGCTGCTACTAGTAGTCTACCAACCCAAAATTGTTAGGTGAGGGCTGGGAAAAGGGGAAAGGTTAAAGGTTAAAGGAATAAACATCTTTTCCCTTTCCCCCTTACCCTTTCCCCCGCCAAGTTTCCTTGGCGAACTACTAGGTTCCGCAGTGGGTTACTACGCCAAGATTCCTCAACGGGTTATTGCCGCAATTATGGCTTTTGGTGCTGGTGTGCTAATTTCGGCACTAGCGTTTGAATTGATGGATGAAGCTTATAAGCGTGGTGGCTTCGACTCAACAGCGATCGGATTTTTAAGTGGTGCAATTGTATATACAGCCGCCAATTGGTTTTTGTCCTATCAAGGTGCAAAACACCGCAAACGTTCAGGTGAGCAGCAACCATCGGAAGAGGAAAATAGTGGGAGTGGGATGGCGATCGCTGTTGGTGCATTACTCGATGGTATTCCCGAATCTATTGTGATTGGTGTCAGCATGATTGACGGCGGAGTTGTTAGTTGGGTAACTGTGGCGGCGGTTTTTCTCTCTAACGTTCCCGAAGGACTTTCTAGTGCTGCTGGGATGAAAAAAGCAGGGCGTTCAACAGCTTACATCTTCGGTGTGTGGGGAGGTATCGCCATCATCTCTGCTATAGCAGCACTTCTAGGTTATGCTTTGTTCAGTCATTTTTCACAAGAAATCATCGCCGCCACTACTGCGATCGCCGCAGGTGCTATTTTGGCAATGATTACAGACACCATGATTCCAGAAGCTTTCGAGCAAGCCCATGATTTTGCTGGACTAATCGTCGTCTTTGGATTTCTTGCTGCTTTTGTCTTGAGTAAACTCGCTTGAAATTCCGGCATTGCATATTTGCGGGATGATTTTGCTATTTTTGTGGGATGGGCATCTTGCCCGTCCCTTGTATTTCAGGGCTCTCGTGTCGCCCACCCTACAAAAATCATCCCTTGATTCAGCAACGCCGAAATTCCAACTTCAACCGTCTCTTGTAAATTGTATGGGAAACGTAATTGCAGCCGGAAAAATAAAAAATGCAGCCATCGTGGCATTTAACTCCCTGTTCAACTTTCAACTCAATCACTTGTGGTTCATACACTCTAGGAATAATACTGATTTGTCCACAAAATTTCATTTTTGTATGGATTTCAAAAATATGCAGACATCAGTCTTAAGTCGAATAAAAATTTCATAATTATTTCACTTTTTTGTGAAAGCGTATTTAAAGAAGGCTTTTAGCATTGGGTTGACTATGCGGCTGATATTAGTTGAGGATGAAGCAGATTTAGGTGCAGCAATAAAACAAGTCCTGAGCCATGAGGCGTATATAGTTGACTGGTTTCTAGATGGTACTCAGGCATGGCAATATTTAGAAACTGGCTGGACTGAGTATACACTTGCGATTTTTGATTGGATGCTGCCTGGAGTTTCGGGGATAGAGTTATGTAAATGGTTGCGATCGCGCCAATTAACTCTACCTGTATTAATGCTAACGGCTAAAGACCGAATGGAGGAAAAGATTATTGGTCTAGATAGCGGTGCAGATGATTATTTAGTTAAACCCTTTGATATGGCAGAACTGCTAGCAAGATTGCGAGCATTACAACGGCGATCCTCTTACGTAGGAGCAACGCTGACACCTCAAGTCCAACCCCGGCGCTTACAAGTAGGTTGTCTGACACTCAATTACAGCACTCATGAACTTACTCGCCAGTATAGTCACGGAGAAAATCAAGTATTCTCTTTAACTGTCAAGGAATTTCAATTGTTGGAATATTTCATGAGACATCCTAACCAAATTGTCAGCCGCGACCAAATTATTAATCAGCTTTGGGAAATTGGTGCAGAACCAGTTAGCAATGTCGTAGCAGCACAAATTCGCTTATTGAGACGCAAATTAGGAGAAGAAGAGAACGAATCTTTAATTGAAACTGTTTATGGTGTGGGCTATCGTCTGAATATTCCAGCTGCGGAAATAAGCAGATGATTTCTGCTAAGACAGCGACACTTTCACCAAGGTTATAAAAATATGGAACGCAATCCCATTTTCCACCAGACTCGGTTGCGCTTGGCAGCTTGGTATACCCTCGTCATGGGCGGTATTTTAGGGCTATCTAGTTTGGGGGTTTATAGTGTGGTTGCCCATGCCTACTATGAAACCATAGACCAGGGATTGCAATCAGTTGCAAATGCACTCCATAAAAGTATTGAACCTGCTTGGCAACAACCCGGACAATTACAACGCCTGAATAAAGAATTTTCTTTAGAATTATGTGTGGGTCAGACAAATTGTTTGCCTAAAAGAACATCTATTAAAAAATCAATCACAGAGGCGGCGAATCCAGTTAATTACTATATCCGCTTATTGGATCGCTCAGGAAAACTTTTTGCTAGTGGAGGCATGGAACTTGACAATTTTCCGATTACCTCAGCATTAGAGCATTGGCAAATATTAACAGATGACTCTGGCACTCGATACCGTGAAATCACTCTACCTTTATATACTCAAAACCAGGTTTCGGGTTATCTACAAGTGGCGCGTAGTATTACTGATTTAGACCAACATCTGGTTTATTTAAGATTAGCTTTGGTGTTGGGATTACCAATTTCCATGATTTTCGTTGGTTTATCTAGTTGGTGGTTGGCAGGAAGGGCAATGCAACCTGTATATCTTTCCTATCAACAAATGCAACAATTTACTGCTGATGCTGCCCATGAGTTTCGCACACCTTTAGCAGCAATGTATTCTACTATTGAAGCTGCTATCAAGTTACAGCAAGAACCAAAATCAAATGGGGGAATTTTAGATGTACTCAAACGCCAAAATCGGCGTTTATCACAATTAGTAGGAGATTTGCTGTTATTAACGAGGATAGATCAAAAACAACTAACAGGAGAGTATCAGTCTTGCTGTTTGAATGATTTAATTAGCGACTTAATTGAGGAATTAGCATTTTTAGCAGTAGAAACTAAAGTAAATCTCTCTAAACAGGTGCAAGTTTCAGAAAAACTGTATGTGATGGGAAATGAAGAACAGCTTTATCGCTTAATTTCCAACTTAATTGCCAATGCAATTCAAGCTACATCTAGCGGTGGAAAAGTCACGGTTTTTTTAGAAAAGAGTGAGCTTTACGCCATGATTAAAGTTGAAGATACAGGAATTGGTATTGCTGTTGAACATCAACAGCGAATTTTCGATCGCTTCTACCGAGTAGATCGCAACCGCTCTCGTACCTCTGGCGGTTCGGGTTTGGGATTAGCGATCGCGATTGCGATCGCCAGAGCGCACAAAGGCAATATTCACGTTCAAAGTCAACCTTCGCTAGGTAGTACATTTACAGTTCGACTTCCTCTTTCAGCGTGATTTCTGGAAATAAATGTTGCTATCTAATACCGTTTCACTTGAAGATTGATACAGATTATTGCAGGGGGAGCAGGAGAGGCAGGGGGAGCAAGAATAGTGATTGTTTATGGTAACTTGCATTATCCAAAAATATAACTATTTTTGGCCCATGTTCGTGGAAGCATTCTTGACTATTCCCTAAAGCCAACCATTCTTTTAATACGAATTCCTGTAATTGTTTTAGTTGCTCATAAAATGTTTCTGAATTTCCTCTTTCAATAAAATAACATACCCGCTTTTTATCAGATAGCCTTAAACCTCCCATCATTCATCAATAACAGTATCAAAACTCGCTCTCTCATTTCAGAGCGTTCGCTCTGTTTTAACAACTGTTGTAGATGTTGTTTTTGTTCTAAGCTTAGAAAGCCAATAGCCGGCATAACAACCTGTACCCGAAGTTATATTCATTTTTATTATATGCAAATTGTAGGCTAAACAGCTTACCTATCTCACCAGTGCGATAGTTCAAAGAGGACAAACAAACGTGCTATTATCTGCCGTTCGCGCTGCCAAGGCTGTTGCAACAACATTTTTCTATTTACAACCTGAAGATAAAGAGGAAATTCCCAACTTTCAACCAGGTCAATTTTTAACCATCAAACTTGATATACCTGGACAGGATAAGCCTGTAATTCGTACTTACTCGCTTTCAGATTATCCGGAAAACTATGAATACTATCGCCTCTCAATTAAGCGGGAACCTGCACCGAACGGATTAGATGTCATGCCCGGTATAGCATCTAATTTTATGCACGATCGCATTCAGGAAGGTTCAGTAATTCCAGCGAAACCACCAAACGGTAAATTTGTTTTAGATGTGCAGAAGTCTATCCCCGCAGTCTTGATTAGCAATGGTGTGGGAATTACGCCGATGATTAGTATGGCGAAAGCTTGTAGTCTTCTCAATCCTACTCGTCCTATTTGGTTTGTACATGGTGCTAGAGACGGAAATTTTCATGCTTTTCGGGATGAAGTGAGGGAAATTTCTCGACAAAATCATAATCTGAATGTGCATTTTCGCTATAGTCGTCCTACATCTGAAGATAGAGGTAAATACCACAGTGTTGGTTATGTTGATGCTGCTCTGATTCAAGAGTTAGTAAGACAAGAAGCTGAGTATTTTCTGTGTGGTTCTCCATCTTTTATGCAGTCCATAATGCAAGGATTAAAGGAATCGGGAGTACCTGACAGTAGAGTATTCTTTGAATCTTTTGGTAAACCCATGAAAACTCAGTCTGAGAAACAAACTGCGATGGCAACTGGAGATGAAAAATTTGCAGAAATTGTCTTTACTAAATCCGGCAAAACTTTGACATGGCAACCTAGTGATGGCACTATCTTAGAATTTGCCGAAGCCAATGATATTAATCCACCTTTTAGTTGTCGTGTAGGTGTTTGCGGTACTTGTATGTGTAAAATCCGCGAAGGTGTAGTTGCTTACCAAGAAGAACCAACTGCAACAACTGATCGGGGTTCGGTGTTGATTTGTATTTCTCAACCTGGAACGGCAAAATTGGTGTTGGATATTTAATAAATTCCTCTGATAATCAAGTAATATCAAACTTAGGATCTATCAGGCTTAATATCGGTAGAAAATTTTATTAGAGGAGATATGAAATTGTGCAAGTTATCTCTGTCAATGTAGGACTTCCCCGTGAAGTGCTTTGGAAGGGCAAAACAGTTACAACTGGGATTTTTAAAGAACCAGTTGAGGGACGAGTGATGATGCGATCGCTAAATTTAGACGGGGATAGACAAGCTGATTTGAGTGTCCACGGAGGCAAAGACAAAGCAGTTTATGCTTATCCATTCGAGCATTACGACTACTGGCGGCGCAAGTTACCTGATATGGATTTTCCCTGGGGAATGTTTGGTGAAAACTTTACCACAGTTGGACTGTTAGAAGATGAGATTAATATAGGCGATCGCTTCCAAATCGGTAGCGCAAAGGTAATGGTGACTCAACCTCGAATGCCTTGTTATAAACTGGGAGTCAAGTTTGGAAGAACTGATATAGTTAAACAGTTTTTAGATAGCCGCTTAACGGGGTTCTACTTTTCGGTGCTGCAAGAGGGTAAAGTCGGAAATGGTGATACTTTGTCGTTAATCAGTCGAGACTCAAATAATGTCACTGTTGCTGACATCACCCGACTTTATGCACGGGAAACACACGACTTAGAACTGTTACACCGCGCTGTACAAGTTGAGGCTTTACCTACAGGTTGGCGAGACTATTTTCAGCAGCAAATCGAGAAATTTAAAAGATGAATTTCATTAATGCTAATGCTTAGAAAATAAAGCTGTAATCCGCTCTCTGTATAAATTTTATAAGTTGTCTTCAAATTTTATTTTTCCACAGTTATGTAGAAGATTAATCTGTCACAGCGATCGCATCTTTCGGAAGCTTACTGCTCCTAAGCGGAGAGCGCCTTGCGGTAAACGATTTTGTCAGCGCCCGCTTGATAGAAGTTGGGTATCCGTTTAACGGTGAAGCTCAACGGCGGCAGACAACCTTGGAAACTTCACCAGAGGCTCATTCCACTACACTGAAGTGTTAGCTTTCTAGTAAACATTAGCCAGACTTGACTTTGTTAAATCCAATCATAACCATCTATCATATAACCGGAAGCTTGGCATAACTTGTAGCTCTGACGGTAAAAGTCTAGCTCTTGCCTTAGAACTGAAAGTGGATTAGGCTCTATCTTGCCTGCAAGAACTTTTTTTAACTCTTCATAGAGATCGAATACTGCAATCATAGCAAGTAAATCACTAGACACAACGGCACGAAATCTCTGGTTACGCATACCAGTTTTTATATATACAGCAGCATCAGGTTTGACCAAGATCCAAGCAAGACAACGATAGTTGTGGTGCGAATCTATTCCTATCCAATGAGATGGTGCTGGCTGTGTAACCCTTCCCTGCTTAAAAAGCTGCTGAATGATAATTTGTTGTTCAAGAGATAGCCAATATGGAAACTGTTTCTTACCATCATGAATAACGAATGTAGCATCAAAAATTTCATCAAGTGGTATATTACCGTGTTCCTGTGCTTCATAAAAAGATTTTTCAATAAACCAAATTTCAACTAAGTAAGTTAATAAGTCAAACCCTCGATATTTAGGTTCTAGATATTTGGAATTAATGCGTAAGATTGGTTTGTTAAAGTAATTAAATAGAGCATTCTTTTGATTGTCCCTCCGAATCTGTTCAGGTGCATTATGGCTAGGACCGTCAAACTCAACGCAGAATTGTGGCTGAAACTCTGAATTAGTGACTAAAAAATCTGTATGAGCTTGAAGTGCAAATCGAAAAGCCTCATTTGACAAACCACTTTTATTTATGGGCAGTACGTCTGCTAAACGTACTTTGGAGAAAACATGAGCACCATGAGGTTCGCAAACAGCCTTTAAGTTTTCGTAGGTGACTTCTTCGTAATGATTAAGGAAACGATTACTCACTTTCTATCAAGAAACAACCTAAATTTTATAGCAACTTTATCTTAAATGCTGACAGAGCATTTGAGTTGATTTGACCCCAACACAGGGACAAAATAATATAGATGACTATCCTACTAAAACTTTCTGAAGAATAGTTAGATTACTAATAAAAGTTAATATGAATTTTTCATGAGTTTATCCTAGATTTTTATTTATCAATTCACCTAGCAAATTTTAATCAAAATATCAGCCCCATCTTTGATAAAAACGTGATACTCAATATAGCAAATTAACTCAACTAAAGTGCAGATATGCAGAGGGTGAGATGATGACAACTCCAACCCAAGAAGAAATCAGATTAGCAGAAGCCCAAAATCACATAGTCCATTGGCGCAGATGGGGGCCTTATTTAAGCGATCGCCAGTGGGGAACAGTACGCGAAGACTACAGCCCCAATGGTACAGCCTGGGACTATTTCACCCACGATCAAGCCCGTTCTCGCGCCTACCGTTGGGGTGAAGATGGAATTTTTGGTATTTCTGATAATCATCAACGGCTTTGTTTTGCGATCGCTCTTTGGAATGGTGAAGATTCTATTCTCAAAGAAAGAATTTTTGGTCTAACTGGTAGTGAAGGTAATCACGGTGAAGATGTTAAGGAATATTACTTTTATTTAGACAGCACTCCCACACATTCATATATGAAAGCGCTGTATAAATATCCTCATGCAGCCTTTCCCTACTCCCAATTAGTTGCAGAAAATCAACGCCGAAATCGTCAAGAATCAGAATTTGAACTCCTAGATACAGGTGTATTTGATGACAATCGCTATTTTGATGTTTTTGTGGAGTATGCCAAGCATTCTGCTGAAGATATTCTCATTCAAATAACAATAGTCAACAGAGGTACAGAAGCTAGGACATTACACCTGTTACCTACCCTCTGGTTTCGCAATACTTGGTGTTGGAATGGAGACGCAGATAAACCTACTTTAAAAGAGATTAAATTAGATCATAGCTTCAATATCATTGAAGCATCTCACCCAAGTTTAGGAAATAGGTGGCTGTATTGTCAGGAAGCAACAGAGGTTCTCTTTACAGACAACGAGACAAATTATCAGCGATTATTTGGTTCTCCCAATACCTCTGCTTATGTGAAAGATGGCATTAATGACTACATCGTAAATGGTCAAAAATCAGCAGTTAATCCTGATAGAATGGGGACAAAAGCATCTGCTAATTATGTTTTAAAAGTTGGAGCAAGTGAAACTAAAACTGTTAAATTGCGGCTCAGTAATGCACCCAATTTAGTTGAGCCATTTGGCAATAAATTTGATTTAATTTTTAGCCTACGACAACAAGAAGCTGAGGAATTTTATCAACGTATTACTCCATATCCTCTGAGTGAAGATATGCGAAATGTGCAGCGACAAGCATTTGCTGGGATGCTGTGGAGTAAGCAATTTTATCACTATATTGTAGAGGATTGGTTGAAAGGCGATCGCAACACACCAACGCCCCCAACAGAAAGGCAAAATGGTAGAAATCAAGAGTGGTTCCATCTCTACAATGAAGATATTCTCTCTATGCCTGATAAGTGGGAATATCCCTGGTTTGCGGCTTGGGATTTAGCATTTCATACTATTCCTTTGGCAATGATTGACCCAGATTTTGCTAAGTACCAATTGGATGTTCTCACACGGGAATGGTATATGCATCCAAATGGGCAAATCCCTGCTTATGAGTGGGCATTTGGTGATGTTAATCCCCCTGTTCATGCTTGGGCAACTTGGCGCATTTATAAGATTGAACAGAAGATTTACGGGCGAACAGACCGACAGTTTTTAGAACGGGTTTTTCAAAAGCTGATGCTCAATTTTACCTGGTGGGTGAATCGTAAGGATGCTGAAGGTAATAATGTCTTTCAAGGAGGATTTTTAGGATTAGATAATATTGGCGTATTTGACCGCAGTGCAGCCCTTCCTACAGGTGGACATATTGACCAATCTGACGGTACTAGTTGGATGGGTATGTACTGTTTAAATATGTTAGCGATCGCTCTAGAATTAGCCAAGACTAATCCTGTTTATGAAGACATTGCCACAAAATTCTTTGAGCATTTTCTCTACATAGCCGATGCGATGAATAAAATTGGCGAAATGGAAGCCAGTTTGTGGAATGAATCAGATGGATTTTACTACGATGTTCTACATTTACATGAACAGCAGATTACCTTAAAAGTCCGGTCAATGGTGGGATTAATCCCCCTATTTGCTATTGAAAGCATTGAACCAGAAACCTTAAAGATGCTTCCTGGCTTTAAGAAACGGCTGGAATGGTTTATCCAAAACCGTCCTGACTTACGGCAAAATGTAGCTTGTATGGAAACAAAAGGAATTGGTGCTAGAAGATTATTAGCAATTGTTTCACGGGATAAACTAAGAAGTATTCTGCAAAAAATGCTCGATGAAAGTGAGTTTTTTAGTCCTTACGGTATTCGCGCAGTTTCCAGATTTCATGCCGAACATCCCTATACTTTTGATGTCAAGGGTTCACAATTTCGTGTAGATTATGAACCTGCTGAATCTAGCAGTGGTTTATTTGGTGGTAATTCTAACTGGCGCGGCCCTATTTGGTTTCCGGTGAATTTCTTACTAATTGAATCTCTGCAAAAATTCTATTATTACCTGGGCGATGATTTCAAGGTGGAATGTCCTACCGGTTCTGGTAAAATGATGACGCTTTGGGAAGTTGCATCAGAATTATCTCAAAGGTTAACTAGAATTTTCTTGCAAAATGCCTCTAGTCAACGTCCTGTTTATGGTGGAATACAGAAGTTTCAAAATGACCCACATTGGCAGAATTTAATTTTATTCCATGAGTATTTTCATGGTGATAATGGAGCCGGAATTGGCGCTAGTCATCAAACTGGATGGACAGGATTAGTTGCTCAACTTATTCAGCAATTTGGTGAATATGAAGCACAACATCAGGAACCAAAAATTGAGCAGGATAAAAAGGCGATCGATATAGCATAAATCCCATCAAATCAATGATTTTATAACACTACAGCACGATACGGTTCATACTATCAGAATTATATAGTGCATCATCCGAGCGATCGCTATGTAGTGGTGAATGACTTGCCGAAACTGGCTAAACTTCAAGCAATGATTTGGAATGGGTGGTTTATTTACGCTGTGCTGTAATAGCTTTCGCTAATGATAGGAATATTTCGTAGAATACTCACTATTTCAATTGGGTCTAACCGCTTAGTAGTTCGTATAATAAAGGCTTGAAACTGAAGCGATCGCGCTGTTCAATTAAAATAATCGGATGGGAATAATAATGCTTGCTTAAGTGTAAAGCTGTAAACATTCCAGCAAAGCCACCACCCAGGATGACTGTGGGATGAGACGCTTGCTGTATACATGTCTAAGTTGCTGCTTTGTGAACTGTTATCAGTATCTCGGCAGGTAGCAACTTGGGTTATTAGTATGTCAGATTGAATCTGCTCTAAGTAGTTTCATCATGTCTTTACCTAATCTTTAATTTACCAATCAGTAATTCTATGTAAGATGTATTGAGTAAGATGCAATTTCATATTGTTGAGATACTACATATAAAAATAATTAGCTAATTTAAAACTAAAAAATTCGTTATAAATGTCTATTTTAAATGGATATAATTTGAATTTTTATATTAAAAAACTGTTCTTTTAACACCATGTTTTACAGCTACCATGATGAGTTTAGATATTAAGAGTAGTCAAAAAAATTGGAGCGCAGTATAACATGAAGAATGCTTGGAGGCGTTGGATTACAACCGTTAATCTAGCTGCAATTGCACTAATGCCGACGCTGATATTTTTAGCATTCTCTCATCGGGCAACAGCAGACGATCCCGGAGCGTGTTACATGATAACTTCCTCTGGTAAAACCGTTGGATTGGGAAGGATTTGTGGTAATATCATAGCCGCACCTTCAGACAATAAAGTTTTTCGAGTCTCAATCAAACGCCGTTTTGGCGGAACTCCTGTGATTGATGTCACCTTCAACGACAAAAAAACCTTTGAAATGATTGTAGATACGGGTGCTAGTGGAACCATTATCACTCAAGATATGGCGAATACACTGAAATTACAGGCTACAGGTACAATGCAAGCCCAAATTGCTGATGGTAGTGAAGTAAAATTCTCAACCAGTAAGGTAAAATCTATGGCAGTAGGTGGAGTTACAGCCAATAATCTTCAGGTAGCGATCGCACCAAAAGCAAGCATCGGGCTACTAGGTCACGATTTCTTTGGCAACTATGATATTAAAATTCTAGAAACAGAAGTTGAATTTCATCACCGCTAATGCTTGCAGCTTATAACTTCTTGAGGTTTTTATATGGAAATATCAAAAGGAATCTGAGCCAAGGTACTCAGCACTCCTGAAGCAGTATAAGAGCGTTATAGAATAGAAATAAACCTGACATACATTACGCTGATTCAGCAGAATTGCCCATGACCACTTCTAAACGCCAATATCACATTACTACTTTCGGTTGTCAGATGAATAAAGCTGACTCAGAGCGCATGGCTGGCGTTTTGGAAGACATGGGCTTTGAGTGGTGTGAAGATCCGAATCATGCAGATGTGATTCTCTACAATACCTGCACCATTCGGGATAATGCTGAACAAAAGGTATATTCCTACCTTGGCAGACAAGCAAAGCGTAAACATAAGCAGCCTGATTTAACCCTTATCGTTGCTGGTTGTGTTGCCCAGCAAGAAGGAGAAGCGCTGTTGCGGCGAGTCCCAGAATTAGATTTGGTAATGGGGCCACAACACGCCAACCGTCTGAAAGATTTGCTGGAGTCAGTATTTGAAGGCAACCAAGTTGTCGCAACCGAAGCAGTTCACATTATTGAAGATATCACCCAGCCGCGACGAGATAGTACAGTGACCGCTTGGGTGAATGTGATTTACGGCTGTAATGAACGCTGTACCTATTGCGTGGTTCCCAATGTGCGCGGTGTCGAACAATCTCGCACGCCGTCAGCTATCCGGGCTGAAATGGAAGAATTAGGACGGCAAGGTTACAAAGAAATTACTCTACTCGGTCAAAATATTGATGCTTACGGCAGAGATTTACCTGGAGTGACACCAGAAGGTAGGCATCTGCACAATTTTACAGATTTGCTTTATTACGTGCATGATGTGCCGGGGATTGAAAGATTAAGATTTGCTACTAGCCACCCTCGTTATTTTACCGAGAGATTAATTCAAGCTTGTGCTGAGTTACCCAAAGTGTGCGAACACTTCCACATTCCCTTTCAATCTGGGGATAATGAACTTTTAAAGGCGATGGCGCGTGGTTATACCCATGAGAAATATCGCCGAATTATCGATACCATTCGGCGGTATATGCCAGATGCCTCCATTAGTGCCGATGTGATTGTCGGTTTTCCTGGGGAGACAGAAGCACAGTTTGAAAATACCCTGAAACTGGTGGAAGATATTGGCTTTGATATGTTGAATACAGCAGCATATTCGCCGCGTCCAGGGACACCAGCCGCTTTGTGGGACAATCAACTGAGTGAAGAAATTAAAAGCGATCGCCTGCAACGGCTCAATCATCTGGGAAACTTGAAAGTAGCAGAGCGATCGCAACGTTACTTTGGACGCATTGAAGAAGTTTTAGTAGAAGACCAAAATCCTAAAGATCAAACCCAGGTGATGGGACGCACTGGCGGTAATCGTTTGACCTTTTTTAGCGGTAACATCAAAGAACTCAAAGGGCAGTTGGTGAAGGTAAAAATTACCGAAGTTCGTCCTTTTAGTTTGACGGGTGAACCAGTTGAAGTGAGGCAAACTGTTTTGCAGTAAGAAGCATTTGAGGATTATACCCCTGACTTATGATGAAATTACCGCAAACGATTCCAGTTCTTCTTTTTGGGGCTAGCTTGGCTGTAATTTCCCCTCAAATTTGTGCTGCTTTCACGGTTCAAGAAATAGCTATTCTTGCTCAAGCATCAAGGGATTTGCCAATGGTCAAATCGGCTGGACTGTCCCCCGAAATGGATGTACCTTGGTCGAAAGCCGTAAAAATTGTTGACCCTTTTGAAGGGGAGTTTGTTGGAGTTTTCGACCGCAATTCATTAGGTGGCTATTTATTCCGTGAGGGTTCAACGCAAGTTATTAGTTTGTGGACACCTTCGAGTATTCGAGTACTCGTAACTGTAAATTCGGGTCAAGCAAGGTCTTCTTTCTACACCGCAGGTCGTGTGTATCCCAGACCTGACTATCTTAGATTTGTCACGACCAAAAAAGTAGATAAGCTTTTACTCAAGGTCAGAGAAAAAGTTTTTAAATTAGATGGTTCAAATGGCACATTTGCTGTCAGTCAAGAATTAGCCACTGCTTTGAAAAATGCTCCAGATGAGAATTTAGATATCAGACTAGTCTTGGAAGGAGGTCAAACTGTTGATAGCGAAATTGGTAAAGGGACGGTGAAAGCTTGGCGAAGCATTTATTAAGCGATCGCATTTTTAAGTCAAGTATTTTCTATGTTTAATACAGAAAAAACCTCTCCGTTCTCATCAAAAGTTGACTGATCAAAATTATTTATAGATTTAATAAGAACGAACATTGTTAGAAGTAACCTTGATTAATTCTTCAACATTGTTGGAGATTGTATTGCAAATAGTATTTAAAGGTAAATCATTAGGATCAAACCCAAAAGGTTCTTCGATTTCTGAGCCAATTTGTTCAATACTTAATAATGTAAAACTTACAAAAGCCATTACTATACCAGTCCACCAATTTAAAAAGCTCACAATTTCCAAAGGTAATATAATACAAAAAATTAATAACAGTTGTCTGAGTTTAATAGTATATATCAAAGGCAGCGGCGTTTTTAAAATGCGTTCGCAACCACCTAAAATATCGACTAAATCATCTACACAATTATGCAGAGTAGTTAATTGATAGACATTTAGACAATTTCGGTCGTGCTGATACTGCAAGTAATCTCCTATCCAATAAGCAATTTGTAGTGGAGGATGATCGCTATCTTGGAGGTGTAAATATTGTTTTTCAGACATCAATGATGCCAACTGAGTGTCTAAAGGCACCGATCTTAGATGTAACTTCATTGCAACTGCAAAAGCAGTTACTAACCGAAGCATTGCTTCCTTTTCTAATTTATCTTCTGGTGTCTTCTCTTTAACTATTATTGCAATTCCACGAGTTAAATTACGCGATGTATTAACTAAAGCTCCCCATAATTGACGACCTTCCCAAAATCTATCATGGGCTGTATTAGTCCGAAAGACTAATAGTAATGTAAAGCCAATATTAAAGCTTAAAACAGCATTGGTAAGAATATTGCTGGAATCTGAAAAGGCTATTGGTAATCCTAAATGAGCTAAAAATGATATGAAAGTACCATATATAGTACAAAAAATTACCCAAGGAAGAATGATAGAGATAATTGACCTTTCAAGCCTAAGAGTTACTTGAAGCCAGTTCAGCTTTTCGCCTTTGTAAAGATGATACTTCTCTCTTAAAGAGTTTTTAGAATTATTTTGAAAATAGTTAGATTGTTTCATATTGGTAAGATTTCAGGATTACATCAATTAGCAAACTAACTGTTTTAGCTAAATATATCTTGCTTAAGCAAGATATATGCAAAACGGAGGTTTCCAAATAGTCACCGTAGTGAAACTATAATAAACACAAATTATATTTGTAACATTGAAATTTATTTCTGTGAACCATCTTTAGGTAGGGAAATTCAATAGACATCTCCGAAAACTGCCTAAGTATCTCTGTGACTAGCTTATAACGTGTGATCGCCAGTTTCTGAATCCAGCTAGTTTCGACGATAGAATAGAGGTTTGAGATGTTTGTTGTTAATAATCAGACAAAAAACGTGGTTATGTGCATTCATTTTAAACTCATGCGATCGCGTATTTTTCTACTGGTAATACAAGTGCCCCAATTCGTAATCTTACTACTCCACAAATTGTCAAAATTACTTGTTCATACTTTTTAGGATTTAAGCGAAATCTTTCTTGAACAACTCGAAATATTTTTACAGAACGAATTCGATGCTCAACAAATACTCGCTTGCATGAAAACTCCTTATTTTCTTTTTTCTGGTCAATTGTTAACTTTCCATTTCTTGGTGTTTTAATCGGTGTGTCAATTAAATCTTCTCCAAGATATCCTAAATCTCCCTTAAATTTTTGTTTGGGGTCAAAGTTATCGCGGTTTTCTCGAAACAAAGTTATATCACTTTTTGGCCCAGGTTTGCCAGCTATAACATCAACAATATCCTTGGCATCTGGCAAGATAATTATCTGACTTTTAAATGTATGTTTACATGCCTTGCCAGAGTAATATTTCTCTTGTTCTTTATTATCCCCAGGTCTTTCCCTCACTTGTTCATAGCTATCTACAATTAATTCATAATCTGTAAGTATTTCTTTAACTACCATTAAGTCAGATTCGTTTTTTTTTACTTGTTCAATTAAACTGGATGGTAGCAATTCTCTAAGTATTGGCAACCAATAGTTAAATGTATCATTTGCGGTGGACTCACTCACCCCAAACTGGATACCAAGAAGCTCAAATGTAGTCAGATGCCTGAGATAAACCAACGTTAAAATTATTTGTTCTTTCAGCGATAGTTTTGGTTTACGACCTCCACCACCAGCAATAATTCTAACTTTTTTGGATTCTAATAACTCTTGTTTCTCATGATGTAATCGCTCCGCATTTTGAATTAATTGCTGTAACTGTTCATACTCCAGACCAATTAACCGCTTTGTTTTTTTAGGATTTTGTTCAATATGATTCAGTATGTCGCTCATGTTTCTGTGTCAAAAAAGCTATTTGATGTTCTTTTACCACAGAATGTTACTATTTTGGAGATGTCTATTACCTAGACACAGAAGAATATGAAGAATATACAAAGCTAGGTAATCGTATGTACATTTATCGACAAATAATGTGAAGAGTATGTAAAGATGCCTATCTAAATCATAGACATCTAAGTAGGATCTTGACTATGTAGTTATTTTGAGGCTAATTCAAATGTTCTATATTTTTAAGCTAGTAGGACTTAAGCGCTGGCAAAAAACCAAATATGAAGGATGATTTTTAGGCACTCACTTGTCAGATTTTTTGATATTTGTTCAGTAATTTATACAGAGCAAAGATGATTAAAAAAACCTGAAATGCTGGATTTTTCTAAACGCACACACTGATGAATTTGTACAGTTCTTAAGACTTAGATAGTTTGAGATAGTTAGCTAAGTGCGACTTAAAAGCCTTGGAATAAGGTGAATCTTCGAGAAAGGTTACTGTTTTTCAAAGGTGACATATAAAGTATGTCGAAAACGTCAAATTTCAGTGAGTTTTTGTCCTTTAAAACAGCATTAACTCAGGGTTGAGAACTTAAAAGAACTTAAAAGTACTGAAAAAATCGATTCAGGTAGGTAAAAGTTATGACAGATATCATTGGAACCAATGGTAATGATACGCTAGTGGGTAGTAATGATCCGGACACGATTAAGGGTCTTGCAGGCAACGATACCATCATAGGCAACAAGTACGACGACACCCTGACTGGTGGAGACGGCCAGGATAAATTTGTTTACAACTTTGGTGACGACAATGATATCATCATGGCATTGGTAATAGCAATGACTACCTCACAGGTGGCGGTGGCAAGGATAAATTTGTTTACAACTTAGACTACAGCCCTAGTACTATCATTGATTTTGCTGGAGTAGCTAAAGGAACAAATCCTACATCAGCAGTCATTGCCGAAGTGGACACCCTAATATTCCAAGGTGCAGGCTTAACTGCCAAAAATCTGCTGTTGACCCAAAATGCCAACAATCTAGAAATCACCTTTTCTAGCGTGTTTGGTGGTCGCAAACTCATTCTGCAAAACTTTGCCCTGGAAAACCTGGATAACCTAAGCTTATCTACAGGAGCCACTGTAGACTTGGGCAATATCCTATTTGATGGGCAAACTAGCATCACCGACAGCTTTGATGTCTTCAATGCCGACTCCACCCAAAGCACTATCTTCAATAAGAATACAGTCACCTTTCTTAACGACCTCGACAACAATGTTAGCGGCTTTGATAACTCAGATGATGTCATCAATGGTCAGGGGGGTGATGACGAAATCAACGGCTTATTGTTGCGTGGTGGTGTGGGCAATAATACCCTCAACGGTGATACTGGTGAAGATACCTTGGATGCTGACTTTTCACTAGGCAATAATCTGCTCTCTGGCGGTGATGGCAATGATTCTCTTAGCGCCTCTGGTTACCAGTACTACTACAGCTACAGCCAACAAGACGACGACCTTCGTTCACAGGGTAATAATACCCTTAATGGTGGTGCAGGTAATGATACTTTGAATGCTAGGGGTTCAAAAGGCGATAACCTCTTCTCTGGTGGCGATGGCAATGATTCTCTAGATATCTCTGGTTTTAAATCATCAGCGAGTATCTACTACAACTACTTCTCCGATTCTCGCTCAGAGGGCAATAACACCCTCAACGGTGGCGCTGGTGATGATACTTTGAGTGCTAGTGGTTCATCAGGCGATAACCTGCTTTCTGGGGGCGATGGCAATGATTCTCTAGATATCTCTGGCTTTTTTAACGCAGTTACTGATACAAGTAGTGACTCTCTCACCTTAGGCAATAACCTACTCTCTGGAGGCGATGGCAATGATTCCTTCTATGTAAGCAGTAGCCAAAGCCCACCAAACTATGTAAGCACCCCATCCCCCTATCCTCCTGCTGCCTCTGACTTTGTGACTCAAACGGTAGATGGGGGTAAGGATGACGATTTCTTGTTCGTTAATTACAAGAATGCTGAAAAGGGGATCGCTTCAACATTCAATACCACTACAAACAAGGGAGAAATTACAGCGGGCACGAGTCGAGTTAGCTACAAGAATATCGAACGATTAAGTATCTTTGGTACATATCATGACGATAACATTGTGGGGAACAATGGGAACGATACGCTCTCCACAGGTACTAATGGTAAAGATACGATAGATGGAGGGACAGGTGACGATGTGTTGTCCGTCGATTACAGATATGGTAGCAAGGGAATCACAACGACTTTTAATGCCACTACAAACAAGGGAGAAATTACGGAGGGCACGAGTCGAGTTAGCTACAAGAATATCGAACGACTAAATATCTCAGGTACAGATTACGATGACTTTATTGTGGGGAATGATGGCAACGATACGCTCTCAACTGGATATAGTGGCAATGATACGATAGATGGGGGTAAGGGTGATGATGTGTTGTTCGTCAATTACGGTTACGGATATTATCCTATAGACGGGATCGCTTCGACTTTTGATGCCACCACTAACACTGGATCGATTACGGGATCGATTTCGGGGGACACGTATGGCGTTAGCTATAAGAATATCGAACGATTAAATATCTCAGGTACAAATTACGATGACTTAATTGTGGGGAGCAATGGCAACGATACGCTCTATGGGGACTCTGGCAATGATAGCCTTTATGGAGGTAATGGTAATGATACCTTTGCTTTCAAATATATTGACAATGTTTTTGATACTATTTATGACTTCAACGCGACTGATGAACTCATTCAATTGCCGAGTTATTCTAGTTCTGATGTAGGCTTATCAATAGGTTCACTTAAGCCAAGTCAGTTTACCCTTGGAACATCTGCAACCACAAGCGATCAACGATTTATCTATGACAATATTACAGGTGTACTGTATTTTGACCGAGATGGTAGTGGTGGTGCATATACTCAGGTAAAATTTGCACAATTTTTGGGTGGTGTGACACTAACTGAAAAGAACTTTGTGATTGTTTAATCGGCGTTGCTGAATCAAGGAATGATTCTTGTAGGGTGGGCGACACGAGAGTCCCGAAATACAAGGGACGGGCAAGATGCCCATCCCACAAAACTAGCAAAATCATCCCGCAAATATGCAACGCCGTTTAATCTTCATTAGCGCTCTACGATCGCTCTAGGCATGGAATGGGAGGTACTTAAAACAGCATCTCCCATTCGATTGTTCAATGCAATTAGTGCTAACAGAGAGTATGTGTTGGGTTTTATTCCTTAACTTTTGGCATGGGTGCGGATAGTTTGCAAGTTTTCTTGGCTCAATAGATTCATGTCTGCGTTGAAAATTTTTATAACCTATAGCGATTCTTGCACGGTTATATATTGGCAGGCGATCGCTCTCTTTAAGGACACCATGCTCATTACCACTATATTGTTTTCTGACTATTTCTATTTCTTCAGAATACCTTTTATCTAAAACGCTATCATCAAATATTATGTAACCATTGTCATCAGACTCAACTACCTCTTTTACGTTATCCCATAATAAACGAGGTGTTAACTTTTCGGTTTTCAAATAATAGTTAATTGCATCATGGCTAATACTCTCTAAATGCTCTGCCAAATTGGTAATTGTATAATTAATTTGACTACTTAATAAATATTGGCAGTAACTAAGCTTAGTAAATCTCATTACCGTTAGCAAAATTTATCTAATACAACCTCTGCCTATTTTCTCATGAATATTTCATGCTTTGCTTCCACGAGATAGACTTCTATTACGAAGACAAGGCTTTCAAAATCAGATTTAATTTAGGACTTACGCAAAAACCCTCTCAAACTCTCATTCCTCCGTGAACTCTGCGCCCTCTGTGGTTCGTTTTCCGTTACCCGTGCGTAAGTCCTATTAATTAATACTCATGTACTATCAACTGGCAATCGCATTGTGCCAGTTGCGTAAGTCCTGTAAATATGAAGGATGAATTTTAGGCATTGAAGCTGAATTTTTTGGTACTTAAAAGAGTAATTTTTACTCAAATACGATTTTGATACAGGTGCATTGTCTTTTGACCAGGACGGCAGTTCATCTGCGTTTACTCAGGTAAAATTTGCACAACTATCTGCTGGACTGTCACTAACTGAAAAGAATTTTGTGCTTGTTTAATCGTAATTAGATTCTCTAATCGTTAAACGACACGGGTTGCGAGGTGCTTTTGTAAGCACCTTGCATTCGATTGCTCAATGCAATTACTCTTAACAAAGAGTAGATGTTGGGTTTTGTTTCTCAACTTTCGATATGAGTCTGGATGGTTTGCAGGTGTTATGTCATGTTCGCTTAATTACTTATAAACCCAAAGAACCCCACCCCGCCAAAGCTATGCTTTGTCTCCCCTCCCCGCTTGCGGGGAGGGGATTAAGGGGTGGGGTGCAATGACTGTGGAAATCATAACTAAATTATACGAACATGATATTATTGGCTAAATTTGATTATGTCTGCGTTTTTAATTTTAATGGCATATAGTGAATACCATCATGGGTAGGCTAGCAAAAACCGCAGGTATAGCAACTCATTAGCCTTAAAGTAGTAACAATAACTTTTTGTAGAATTGCGATCGCGAGACGATGAATGCTCTAATCAATTTACTGCTTTTTTTGCTGCCAATTCTGAGTAGCTTTTGGATTGCCCAAACTTTCAACCCTTTATCTTCTTATCAGCCTCTCCAAGCTGTAGACGGGGCAGCTTTATATAAAAAACAATTAACGAATGGTAATGAAGCATATTTACAAGTTATCGATCTGGGCAAAATGCACATAGACCAAATTATCGGAGAGGTAGATAATATGGGTCTAAATGAAGGAAAATATTATCACGGAGAAGGTAAATATTACAGCCCTTTCTTCCAAAATAAGTTGTTTTCTGATGTTGCAGACGAATATCAAAAACTTTACGCAAACAACGTTTTTTCGCTGATTAATTGTTCTTTTTTTGAACAATACCAATCTAGTACTCAATTATCCTTTCCAATTAAACTTAATGGTGTAGTCATCACTGGTGGCACTAGCCCTTATGGCCCAATTAAGAAACCAAAAGATAAATATTATAATAATATTCGCCTCAAGACTTTAGTCTGGGATAATAAGCAGGCATATATTACCGATTACAACCAAGCTAGCGGTGCGCCTCTGAACCAAAAAGCCGTGAAGAATGCGATTGTTACTTACCGATATAGCGATCACCCGGCGAAAGTATTAGCCCAAAACCAAGCGAATAAATATCAAGTCATCGGTACTCTAAATAAGGATGGTGTTAAAGGTGACGAGTTATTGTTGATTATGACGGTGAACCAAGCAACTCTGGATGAGGGAGCCGATTTATTACGTAAATTAGGAGTCAAAGGCGATATTATTACCGTTGACGGCGGCAGATCGACTTATTTGTTCAATTCTCAGAAGGGAAACATTATTGTTCCCCAACTGTCTAATCTGCAAGAAAATCCTACTTTCCGAGATTTACCTCATTATCTAGGATTCCGTAAAAAAAGCAAAAATCAGATTGCGCCAAAAATCTCGATCGCTCAACCAGTTGGTAAAGTACTTCCAAAGAAAGATCAACCTTATTTAATATTGTGGCGAGATAATTTTGATGGCGATGTCTCGATTAAGTTGTACGATGGGAACAAACTTATCCAAAACATTTCTTCCCGTACTGCTAGCGATGGAGTTTATGAGTGGAAACCACGTATTTCCGTAAAAGAAGGCTATTTTATTCGTATTTCTAGCTGGAAAGACCGGAATATTTTCGGGCAGTTGCAATTATAGCAGAATGGGAAAATGAAATGGATAACTAGCTAAACGCAAACCTCTCAACAAGGTTGACGGTGTGGCCGCGATCGCAATTGTTATCGTTTCTCACAGTAAACAACTAGCTTTGGGTGTGCGGGAACTCGCCGCGCAGATGGTTCAAGGCCAAGTTCCCATTGCTGTTGCAGCAGGTATTGAAGATCCTGAAAATCCATTGGGTACAGATCCGATTCAGGTTTATGAGGCGATCGCTTCTGTTTTTTCTGATGATGGTGTCTTGGTGTTGATGGATTTGGGTAGTGCTTTGCTGAGTGCAGAAATGGCAATCGAGTTTCTGCCAGAAGCACAGCAGGAGAAAGTGTATTTATGTGAAGCACCTCTAGTAGAAGGCGCGATCGCTGCTGTAGTGGCGGCGGCGGCTGGTAGAGATATTCACCAAGTTATGGCGGAAGCACGCGGCGCACTCCTTGCCAAAGCAACTCAATTGGGTGTAGTTAGTAGGCCGTTGTCACTTGTCACCCCAATAACAACTAATATAGAATCGCCAACGCGAGAAATTCGGCTGATTGTGAGCAATCGCTTAGGATTACACGCCCGCCCCGCCGCCCAGTTTGTGGCAACGGCAGCCCGGTTTCAATCTCAAATTCTGGTACGGAATTTAACGAGAAATACTGAGCTAGTCAGGGGTGACAGTATTAACCAAGTCACAACTTTAGGGGTGCGTCAAGGACACGAACTGCTGATTACTGCCACTGGTTCTGATGCAGATGAGGCGCTGGCTGCATTACAGGCATTATTCACCAATAACTTTGGTGAAGATAACGTTGCCTTGAATTCTCCACCAGCATTTCACCATGAAGTTACACCAACAACTTACGGCGAACTTTCGGGGATTGCAGCTTCTCCAGGAGTAGCGATCGCACCTGTTGTTCATTATCAACCCACTCACATCAAAATTACGGAATACCACGTAGACGATCCTGATGCAGAGTGGCAACGATTACAAGCAGCGATTAACACTGCCCGACAAGAAATTCAAGCAGTTTTCTCACAAGCATCTCTGCAAATTGGTGATGCTGAAGCCGCCATCTTTGATGCCCAATTACTATTTTTAGAAGATCCAGTACTGTTGTCAGCGGCTCATCAACGTATTTTAGACAACCATATAAATGCTGAAGCCGCTTGGCAAGCTGTAGTCGATGAAGTAGCGACTTCCTACCGCGCACTTGAGGATTCTTATCTGCAAGAGCGAGTTGACGATGTTGTAGATGTCGGGCGAAGAGTGCTGCGATTACTCGCTGGGAATGCTGCGGCTAACTTGCATCTTGAGTCACCAGCGATTTTGGTGGCGACTGATTTAACCCCCTCAGATACGGCTGGACTAGATCCGACAAAGGTGTTGGGTATTTGTACAACTTCTGGTAGTGCAACTTCCCACAGTGCCATTATCGCCCGGACGTTGGGTATTCCAGCAGTTTTGGGAGTGGATGCCCAGGTGTTGCACTTGGCAGATGGTACACTGATGGCACTTGATGGTGAAAGTGGCAGAGCTTGGGTAGAACCAGAATCAGACATCTTGGATTTACTCGCAGCAAAGCAAGAAGCTTGGCAAACTGCCCAACAGGAAGCACGAGCTACGGCACATCAGCCAGCAATTACTCGTGATGGTCGGCAAGTTAGCGTCTTCGCTAATATTGGTAGTATAAATGATGTGCAAGTTGCTGTGGCTAGCGGTGCAGAAGGTGTGGGACTACTCCGCACTGAGTTTCTGTATTTAGACAGAACCAGCGCCCCGACTGAAGAAGAACAGTTATTAGTTTATCAGGCGATCGCCCAAGTTTTAGATAATCGTCCGCTAATTATTCGTACCCTCGATGTCGGTGGTGATAAGCCGCTTCCCTATATTAAAGTAGGGTTTCCAGAAGCTAACCCTTTTTTAGGTTGGCGGGGAATTCGTTTCTGTTTAGATCGTCCAGAACTCTTCAAAACTCAGTTACGGGCAATTTTGAGAGCTAGTGTCGGACACCAAATTAAAATCATGTTGCCGATGATTGCGACTGTAACTGAAGTACGTGCAGCGAAGGTAATTTTGGGCGAAGTGCAAGCTGAACTAAATCAAGCTGGTATCGCATTTGATGCAGCGATGAAAGTAGGAATTATGGTAGAGGTTCCGTCAGCAGTAGCGATCGCCGATCGGTTAGCCGCTGAAGTAGACTTCTTTAGTATAGGGACTAACGATCTGAGTCAGTACGTCATGGCTAGCGATCGCACTAATCCCCGCGTGGCAAATTTGGTTGATGCGCTACACCCAGCCATATTGCGAATGGTGCAGCAAACTATCCAAGCTGCCCATACAGCGGGGATTTCGGTAGGATTATGTGGAGAATTGGCAGCAGATACTTTAGCAACACCAATTTTATTAGGTTTAGGGCTGGATGAGTTGAGCGTCAATCCCCAAAGTATACCTGGAGTGAAACAGGCGATCGCTCGCTTAAGTATAGTTGAAAGTGAAGCGATCGCGGCATCAGCATTACAACAAGATTCCGCAGAGCGTGTTAGAGAACTAATCTCAACTTCAATTACTCCCCCTGCATAATTAACTCGTAATTGATAATGACGCTGTGAGAACGTCATTACGAATTACGAATTACGAATTACGAATTATTTAAAATCTTATTCCCAATTGCCCGTTAAAGCCACGAATAGTATTGTAACCAGCACCAACAAAAACGTTATTAGTAGCACCTACCTGAACGCCACCTGAAACTGCAACGCCTTTATCTTCAGAATAAAGTCCAATTCCTACATAAGGTGAAATTACAGGCAAATTGATAAATTTTAAAACATCTACTCCCGTAGCACCATCAGCGCCAGTTCCCACTTCAACCCCGAAATTCAAAGCCCTAGCTCCGACAGCATAAGTTACATCGCCATCTTTTCCACCGACTGAAACCCAAGGTTGCGGTATCAGTTGAGCCGATGCTTGACTTGGGGCAAACAAAGTTAACAAACCTATAGATGTAATTAATGTTTTAGCAATAATCGCTATTTTCACGATGTTCTCCGATTAGTTGTTTTTAGGACTTATACCAATTGTTTATGAAGACGCATAAAAATCATCTCAGTGCCGTGGCATCTCCCTTTGGTAATACTATTTGACTTTAAGGGACTTCCAAGAAATAAATTACTCAAATGAAACGAACCACAGAGACACAGAGAACACAGAGGAATGAGGAGGAGGGAGTTATTGCATAAGTCCTGATTAGTTTTGTTAAAAGCTAGGTTATACCATTTGCAAAAAAAACCTACAGATTCAAAGCTCAAAATCCAGATGAAATCTAACCCCTTTTAATTACGAATTACTAATTACGTAGCTTACTTCTTACCTTTGGCAAGTATTGCGAATTACAAATTGGTATTATTATCTCAACAATTTGCTAAAAACAATTTGAGTATTGGGAATTTGGAGGGGGTTGCAGAGTGGCTGATGAACGCATAGTCAATACACAACAGATTTATCCAAAGGATTTTTCCTGGGGATTATGGCCTGTTGTGCCACTCTACCCCTACGGTAGGCGGCAGACAATTCGTCAAGAAGTGCTTAAGGAGACAATCTGGAATTTTGACCAGATTCAGGGCATTTTCTACGTTGTTGTGCCGATTCGCATGACTGTTGTGAAGTTGGAAACCGGGGGGCTTCTCGTCTATGCGCCTGTTGCACCAACCCCAGAGTGCATCAGACTTGTGAATGAGTTGGTGGCGAAATATGGCGATATTAAGTACATCATTTTGCCAACTATCTCTGGTATAGAACACAAAGTCTTCGTTGGCCCCTTCGCCAGATACTTTCCAACTGCACAGGTGTTTGTAGCTCCCCATCAGTGGAGTTTCCCACTCAATCTTCCCCTTAGCTGGCTTGGCTTACCCCCAAAACGAACTCAAGTACTTCCAGAAGATAGCAGCAAAACTCCTTTTGCTGACGAGTTTGATTATGCAATGCTGGGCCCCATCGGGCTTGGCCCTGGTAGGTTTGCGGAAGTTGCTTTTTTCCACAAGCGATCGCATACTCTTTTAGTCACGGATTCTGTACTTTCGATTCCAGAAGATCCACCTGCGATCGTACTCTTAGATCCATATCCTTTATTATTCCATGCCAAGGATTATGCTTCTGATATTGTTGCAGATAGTCAGGTAAATCGCCGTAAGGGTTGGCAGCGCATCTGTCTGTTTGCTTTGTATTTTCAACCACAGGCATTAGATATACGCCAATGGAGTCAGGTGTTGCAAGATGCGTTCAAAGCCCCAGAACGCTCAAGGAAAGCTTATTTTGGATTGTATCCCTTTAAATGGCAGTCAGATTGGCAGCGATCGTTTGATGCCCTGCGAGGTGATGGGCGTTTGTTTGTCGCACCAATTTTACAAACACTGATTCTTAACCGCGCACCCAAGGAAACCATTGACTGGGCTGATAAAGTTGCAAGTTGGAACTTTGAGTGGATAATTCCCTGCCACTTTGATTCGCCAATTAAAGCTAAACCGCATCAGTTTCGCCAAGCTTTCTCTTTTTTGGAAAAGCAGCCTGCTATCAGTGGGAGTTTGTTCAGCAGTAGCAGCTATCCTTTACCAGAGGAGGATTTCAAAACACTTAGAGAAATCGATGCAGGTTTAAATAAGTTTGGCATTGTGCCAGCAGCCAAGGAAAAGGTGTAGGAGAGCGGTTTGCAGTTTATTTGACCCGCGACTAAAAAATGATGTCCTGATTGCTGCTATAACTAGTGTTGAAATTGTCGCTGCCAGTGGAAGTCACGACTTACGCAAAATACCTCTCAAACTCTTATTCCTCCGTGTACTCTGTGTCTCTGTGGTTCGATTTTCCGTTACCTGTGCGTAAGTCCTAGAAGTATCATTGCTACTGATGCGATCGCAGCAACAACTACCCCTAATGTTTGATTCCCTTAAACCGTTCTTGCGCTGCCTTAAATGCTTCTTGCATCACCAACTGAATTTTCTCTCGATCGGGTTTCTTACCTCCCATTAAATCGCCAAAGTAAACACAGGCTGCTTCCCCTAGTGCCCAAGTATAGGCGGCTGCCCAAGAAGCGGCGATCGCACTCCCAATACCTGGTATAAATTTAATTAACTCACGGGCAATTGCCTGTGCTAAAAAACCACCTGCGATCGCACTCACAACGCCTCCCGCCTGAGATGGAGTAACTGTCTGTCCATATAATTTACCCAACAGACCCACCATTGATACTTGCAAAGCAGTGAGTACGGGCATTGTGGCAAATGGTAGAGGTACAGCAGCCAGAGTTGCAGACATAATCGCAAATGGCAAAATATAACGGCGTGCAGCATCTCGGTAAAGATTGCCAATTTGCTTCCCAACTTCTTCTCGATCTAATAGCTGATAAATTGCCTGGGCTTCTGCTTGTGGGAGTAGTTCTGCTAAGGAATCTCGCAGTGCTTCTAAGCCATAAAATACTTGAGTGTAGCCATCTTCTTCTAAGGTAAAGTCAATGAGTACAGAGCGATCGCTTATTCCTGCAAAGGCTTGTTGCATTGCGGCAAATGCGCGGTTGACTTCCTGATAATCTGGCGGATAAGTGGGATGATCGACGGTATCGCCAGGATAAACTTCGTGCAAACAGGTGACTACCAGCAGACAGGGAATGTCTGGATACTTCTGGCGCAGTTGTTGGGCAATTTGTCGTAGGGTGTCAGTTGCAAAATCATTAATTTTGACGGTCAAAAGCAGGATTCTGGCGGAACGAGTTTCCTGTTGTAAATCGCCAACTAACTCTTGAATAATTGTTTGAGTATCTTGTTTGACATCACCTAGTCCCACCGTATCCGTAAAAATCAGTAACGGCAGGTCATTGGAAGGATAGGCATAGCGCTGGGTGTGTTGTGTGTGTGGGCGAAATCCTTGACCGATAATTTCAGCAGAAACTCCCGTCAATCCGCGCACAATAGAACTTTTTCCGGCTTGGGGTTTACCAATTAAGAGGGCTTCTGTGGTTGGCAGTTCGGCTCGGATTTTCTCTAAAATCTCTGCAACCTGAGTATCGCTCACACTAAACCATTCCACAACTGTCTGTGCCACTTGTTCTACGGGTAGGAGTTGGGTTAGACGTGTTGTTGTTTTGTTCCACACACCAGCAATCTGATTTTTCCAGGAATTATCGGCCGATTTGGTAATCGTTTTGTCGGTTGGTTCGCTCAATTGCTGAGAATCAATTGATGGTAAGTCAGCATCACGTTGCTCAGTCATTTTCATCCAAACATAGAAGACCCTTTTTGTCATCTTATAGCGATTCTCAAAGGGATAACTAGTACCTTTAGTAGTGTTCCTGAGTATGAGCGATCGCGTTTTGGCTGACAATGCGATTAACCTTTCAAGACGCGATAAATCGCGTCTCTACAATCTGGGTTTTGTTGCAAAATTTGCCCACCCTGCGGGATCTTGCTACATTCCCCAACCCCTTCTCCCAATATTGAGCTACGGTGTACACACAAATCATCTGATCCCCCTAAATCCCCCTTAAAAAGGGGGACTTGAAGAAATTTCCCCCCTTTTTAAGGGGGGTTAGGGGGGATCGAAACACTGTTAGACAACTTTATAAGACTTGTGTGTACTCCGTAGCCAATATTGAGAGAGAGGAGCGAATTTCAAAGTCCCTCTCCCAAGCTTGGGAGAGGGATTTAGGGTGAGGGCTTTTGATTCAGGATTTAGTATCAACTTGGCTCAATCAAATCAGCGATCGCTTTTACCAATACATCTGGATCTACTGGTTTGGAAATATACATCTGAAATCTTACTGCTGATTCATTTTTAGAAATTTATTTATTTCGAGTTTATTTTATCCATCTGATGGTTTCTCTGTGAGGCGCTCTTTCCAGTATCCCGGTTCACGACTACAGTGCATTACCGCCAAAATTAAAACGCGATCTTCCTCAATAGTGTATAAAATTCCATAGGGAAATTTGCGCGTTAGACATCGACGAATGTCTTCATCAAGAACAGCCCAACGCCTCGGTGACTGGATAATTCGGAAAATTGCATCCTCAACCGCATTAATAAATGCTTGTGCTAATTCAACCCGGCGCTCTGCGTAAAACTTAACTGCTTCACCGTATTCACTCAATGCTGCTGGATGAAAGACGTATTTCATTACTCCAAAAGTTGTCTTACTCTAGCTAACGCTTCCTCTCCAGGAATGGGTGAAACCGCACCGCTACGAACTTCATCTCTACGCTTCTTGGCTTCATCTGTCCACAGTGTTTGGAGGGTTTCGTCTACATCAAATTCAAGACTTTCAACCAGTTTTTCTGCCAACAATGCTCTCGCTGCACTGGGCAAAGTTAAGGCTTCTTTCATTATCTGCTCAACAGATGCCATAATTCCTGAAAGCATAAGGACTATTCAGAGTCTAGCAGGAAAGCAGTAGACATCGCACAACACTAAAGTGATGGACAGCCGACGGACGCTTACCTATATCAACTTGGTTCAATCAAATCAGCGATCGCTTTCACCAATACATCTGGATCTACTGGTTTGGAAATATGCATTTGAAATCCTGCGGCTAATGCTTGCTGCTGATTCATTTCCCCTGCATAGGCTGTCAGAGCGATCGCTGGTACGTTTCCTCCTTGTTGGGGCGATCGCGATCGCACTTCACGCATCAGCATATAACCGTCTGTTTTTGGCATTCCAATATCGCTAATTAAAACATCTGGTATTGACTCAGACAGTGCTTGTAGTGCTTCCTGTGCTGATGATACGGCAGTTACTTGCACGCCGTAGTCTTGCAAAATAAAGGTAACTAAATCGCGGATATCTGGTTCATCGTCCACTACCAAAACTTGAGTGTCCGCAAGCAGCGAGGATTCCGGCTCAGAATATGAAGACTGATTCTCTTCACCCCGAACCTGTTCGCTTCTAACCAAAAGCGGTAAATCGACGGTGAAGCTTGCACCCAATCCTTCTCCAAGACTTTCGGCTTGAACATTTCCCCCATGCATTTCTACAACCTTACGCACAATCGCTAGTCCTAAACCTAGTCCACCAAACGTCCTTGTAGTTGTGCCATCAGATTGACGAAAGTAATCGAACACATAAGGCAAAAAGTCTAGGCTAATTCCCTTACCTGTATCGCTGACCTGAATTTGAGCCTGATTACCAGCTTCCATGAGTCGAATTTCTACCCGTCCGCCTGTTGGTGTAAATTTTACCGCATTAGAAAGCAAGTTCCACACAACTTGTTGCAGCCGATTTGGGTCGCCCATCACTTGTCCCAAATTGGTATCAAATAAGGTCTGAATTTGAATTGACTTGGCTTGTGCTGCTAGTCTTACTGTTTCTAGTGCTGCTTCAACTACCATTACTAAGCTGACTGGACAGATATTCAAATTTAATTTTCCTTGGAGAATGCGCGACACATCCAACAAATCTTCAATTAGCTGGGTTTGTAACTTCGCATTGCGTTCAATGGTTTCTAAGGCGTGGTGAGTAGTTTTTTCATCAAACTTGCGAGTCCGCAGCATTTTCGACCATCCCAGAATAGAGTTGAGTGGGGTTCGCAGTTCATGGGAGAGAACCGCCAAAAATTCATCTTTAATTTTGTTGGCGATTTCTGCTTGTTGTCGTGCTGTCTTTTCGCACTCTAGTAGGCGATCGCATTCTTTTTCAGCCAATTTGCGCTCGGTGATGTCGAGTACAAAAGCAACACCATGTTCTTGAGAATCATTCAGCAAAGCTATCCCTAAAACAATCGGTACTCGCTTGCCGTCGCGGTGGATGTACTCTTTCTCGAAAATTTTGGAAACTCCAGTGGTTTGCACCTCCAAAATGGCGCGATCGTCTAAATCCTGATACTCAACAGGAGTAAGTTCTTTCCAATTAATTCTGCCTAAAGTAGCAAACTCATCACGAGTGTAGCCAGCTAGTTGAAGAAAGGCATCATTGGCATCAATCACAAAACCATGCACATTCCAAAAAGCGACCCCAATCAAGTTAGATTCAAACAAACGCCGAAATCGCGCTTCACTTTCACGTAAAATTTTTTCTGCCCGTTTGTGTTCGGTAATATCGCGAGAAACAGTAATTACGCCTTCAATAGTTTGGTCAACATTCCGCAATGGTGTGAGAATATATTCATAATAATGTAGGCCATCACGATTAACATATTTACACTCATCTTTAATCGGTTGACCAGTTTTCATTACAGCAAGTCGTTGATTATCTACCTGCGTGATTAGGTCTGCGGGTAAATCCATTTCTGACAACGTTTTGCCGATAATATCTTGGATATTTAAACCTAGTATACTTGCTCCATCACGGCTGACATACTGATAACAACCTTGGCGATTAAAAATATAAATATGATCGACTGAAGCGGTAAGGATGGCATTTAAAATATTTGCCTGTTCTTGGACTTGCGTCGTGAGTTCGCGAGTACTTTCTACTGCTTGCTTACACACAGTAGTTTCCATACAAACACCGATCATTCGCACCGCTTGCCCTTGAGGGTTATAGATAAATTTTCCGTTGGCATAAATCCAATGTGTACTTTGGTCTGAGCGAACTATCCGAAATTCATCATTGTAGTCAGTCTTTTGTGCCAAAGCCTGAGCGATCGCTTGCATTACAGATTGGCTATCTTCAGGATGAACAAACTTTTGAAACGTCTCATAAGGACTATCAAAACTACTTGGAAGTAGACCAAAAAGCAGTTCATAATTTTCCGACCAGATGACTTGGTTGGTAACAATATTCCAATCCCACAAGCCCATCTGGGATACATCTAGAGTTAGCCTCAGCCGTTCTTCACTCTCCCTGAGAAGTTCTTCTAGCTGCTGACGCGCTGCAATTTCTTGTTGGAGTTGCTCTAAAATTACTGCTACCTCTGTTGACAGATTGAGATGTACAGATGCTTCCTCAACTTCAATCTGAGGATTTTCTGCTTCTACTGGCAGCTTTCTTTTTAATTTTGTTAATTGTTCCTCAAGCGCTGCTTGCTTTTGTTGATAAAATATCTCTGACTGCTCTAACTCAGCTACACGCTGCCGCAAAACTGCTAATTCATCAGTGATTTGAAAGTTAATTTTATCAACATTTTGCATATTGTACACCGCTAATATTTCACAATATCGACTTGAAGAGTAGATATCCCCTAGTTTGATATATGAATTTTTCAACTATCAAATGTAATCTATCAAAGGTTACATAAAAATTAAAAAATAATTGCACTAATCATTTTGATTATTGAATATATACTTTATTAAGCAAAAACAGTTGAGTAATTTCAGCCAAAAGGTATATATGAGTTTCGATAAATTTAGGGTAAGCACTGCCAAAAACATCAAAGTAAAGCTTTGTGACATCAGTCAGTTAATAGTGCCCACCCTAAAAAATACTTAGATAGTTAAATAAAAAAGTTTATCTCTTCATTCGGATGAGAGCTGCACCAATTAATAATCCCACAACCTGCCCTAAGAAGACAACACCCGATTGATTTACGCCAACAGGAGGAATATTTAAACTGCCGATACCATAAAATAATTGTTGTACAAACCACCAAAATATATAGAAAAAGGCTGGTATTTGGATAGGGATATACAAGATTATTAGCGGCAAAACAGTGTCAATTTTAGCTTTAGGAAACTTTATAACGTATGCTCCTAAAATAGCTGCGATCGCACCATTGCCCCCAATCAATGGAATTGTCAAACTCGGTTCAGCCAGAATTTGTATTACCCCTGTCATTAAACCAGCAGCCAGATAAAATCCTAGATAGCGTCTGTGTCCTAGAAGATTTTCTACAGTTTTCCCAAAAACCCACAAAAATAGTAAATTTCCTAATATTTGACTAAAACTGCCGTGCAGAAATATGGCAAAAAATAGAGTAAATACCCGCCAAATGACAACTATCCAAGCAGCAGAGTTGAAAAAGAGAGCATTGGTAACTGCTCCACTAATCTGCGCTGGAATCATACCCCAAGTACTAACAAAATAGCCTAATTGACCGCTAAACTCTAGTTGAAGTTCCCATAAAAATACAGCCAGGTTAATGGCAATCAACCAGTAATTAATAATTGGCTTACTTCGACAACGAATGTTATCACTAATAGGAATCATATTAATTCGTAATTCGTAATTCGTAATTAAGACACACAAAATATTCTTATCTGCTCCTCTGCTCCTCTGCCCCTCTGCTCCTCTGCTCCCCGGAAGTGCTGCTCCCCACTCCCTCACTCCGTCAGTCCTCCTTAACGTGTGGCAAGATTGAAATCAGATCGCATCGCACTTAACTAGGCAAACAAGATGCTAGGAAACACACTTGTAGGAAGATACCAAATTATTAGTAACTTGGGAGGTGGGGGTTTTGGTGAAACTTTTGTGGCTTGTGATACCCAATTACCTGGTTCACCTCTATGTGTTGTTAAGAAACTCAAACCCCAGGCAAGCGATCCGGTAACTTTGGAAACAGCTAGACGTTTATTTGATACGGAAGCACAAGTTCTGTATAAATTAGGAACTCACGATCGCATTCCCCAACTTTTAGCTTACTTTGAGGAAAATGCCGAATTTTATCTTGTACAGGAATTGATCGAAGGTCATGACCTGAGTAAAGAATTAACATCAGGTAAAATCCTCAGTCAAGAAGAAGTCATTTCACTTTTACAAGAACTTTTGACAATCTTAGAATTTGTCCATCAACAGAATGTAATTCATCGTGATGTCAATCCCCACAATATTCTTAGACGCCAACCAGATGGCAAATTAATTTTAATTGATTTTGGTGCAGTTAAACAAATTGCTACTCAAGTTATTACTCCCCAAGGTCAAACTTTAGCAACAGTAGCTATCGGTACGCCTGGATATATTCCTGGCGAACAAGCTCATGGTACGCCAAAATTAAGCAGTGATATCTATGCTGTGGGAATAATTGCTATTCAAGCTCTCACTGGATTATCACCAGAGGAAATAGTAAAAGATGCTGATACTAATGAAATTATCTGGCACGATAAAGCTACAGTAACACCAGAATTTGCTCAATTTTTAGATAGAATGGTGTGCTACGACTTTCGGCAACGCTATCCTTCGGCAACGGTGGCATTACAAGCGCTGAAAGAGTTAAGACAACCACCTGTTCAGACAATAGCATTAACTCCTCCTTCTCCACCAAAAAATATCAACCAAATCAAAAAACCTGAACCAAAAAAAGGTATTTTAGGTAAAATTTTACTAACAATATTTTTCTTTGCTGTTGGCGGAGTAGCCTCAATATTTATTTGGAATTACATTAATTCAAATAATGCTATAGAATTATCTAAACAAGGAAATACATTTTTTGATTTACAACGCTATCAAGACGCGCTAGAAGTATACGAAAAAGCTGTTAATCTTAGACCAGATTATGCTAAAGCCTGGAATGGTCAAGGCAAGACACTAAATAAATTAAGAAAATACAAAGACGCATTAGTGGCGTATGATAAAGCAATTCAAATTCAGCCAGATTATTTAGATGCTTGGATTGGACGTGGCACTGTATTAGGAAACCTACAGCGATATCAAGAAGCGATCGCCTCTTTTGATAAAGCCTTAGAATTAAAGAATGACAACTCAGAAGTCTGGAATGCTAGGGGTGAAGCTTTCAGCAATTTAAACCAATATGACCAGGCAATTAAGTCTTATGAAAAGGCGATTGAACTCAAACCAGATAATTATGAAGCTTGGTATAAAAAAGGATTAGCTTTGCAGAATTCTAGGCAATATGAAGAAGCGATCGCAGCCTATCAAAAAGTCGTTGAGTTAAAACCAGACTACGAGCAAGCCTGGTATAATTTGGGGAATGCATTAGTCAATTTAAAACGCTATCAAGATGCATTTGCAGCTTATGATAAATCGGTGCAATATCAGCCAGATTATTACCAAGCTTGGTTATCTAGAGGTAATATACTGCTGAATTTACAACGTTATCCAGAAGCGATTGAATCTTTTAATCAAGTAATTAAATACAGTCCCAGAAGCTATCAAGCCTGGTATAATTTGGGATGGTCGCTGCATCAAAACCAACGCTATGAAGAAGCAATAAAAGCTTATAATAAAGCGGCGACACTTAAGCCAAACAACTATCAACTCTGGTATAATTTGGGAAATTCACAATATATATTGCAGAAATACGAAGATGCGATCGCGTCTTATAATAAGGCAGTTCGTTATAAAGTAGACCATTCCGAAAGCTGGTATAGTAGAGGCAATGCTCTATTAAATTTAAAACGATATCAAGATGCGATCGCTTCTTACGATCGAGCAATAAAATACAAGCCTAATTACCAACAAGCAATAGACGGCCGCAATCAAGCCCAAATTCAACTGCAAGGCGAAAAAGCAAAACCTGTACCTGTAATTGTACCAACTCTTCCATTTCCTAATTCCACCAATCCACCGCAGACGACACCCTAAACTGAACCTGGGTTTTCATCAAGGGAGATATCTTATAGGAGTTAAAAAGAATGGAGAGACTTAGCAGTGCTACATCTCTTCAAGGATGATAGATAATGCATATTTAATTTCACCAGATATTTAATCAATCCTGCGACTAGGTAACTTAGTCCCGCACCTCTGACAAAACCCAGCATTTACATCATGGAAAGCTAAACCACAACCCGAACAAACTATTTCTACCTGATTAGCAGTTTTCACCACTCGTTTAATTAAATCCCCCACTTGCCAAGGAATCAATGCAATTCCAGTAAAAATCATTAATACTGTTAGCAAGCGTCCTAATTCCGAAATTGGAATAACATCACCAAATCCTACAGTTGTCATTGTGACAACAGAGAAGTAAAATGCATCCAAAAATGTACCGTAATTTTCAGGATTAACCGGATGCTCGACTTGATAAATTAAGCCAGAATAAATAAAAACAATTGCAAATAATGTAAATAATATTCGCGCAAAAATCATCCCATCTTCACTGCTGATACTAGCGAATAAAAACTTTCTATCTATAAATCTAATTAATCGTAAAATCCGAAACCATCGTAATAGGCGGATAAAGCTAATATCTACCATACCTAGAAAAAATGGCAGAATCGCCATTAAGTCAATAATCGAATAAAAGCTAAAAATATACTTAATTTTGTTTTCCGCACTCCACAAGCGGAGTAAATATTCCACAGCGAAAATGATGACGATCGCAGTATCAGCTACATTTAACTGAAACCGCATATAATCAGGAATATTATATGTTTCTGCCACAAAAATTCCTGATGATATTAGCACCAAAGAGGCAAGTGTTAAATTAATCGCTTTACCTATTGGTGTTTCTAGGTCTTCTAAGTAAAATTCTGTTTCTTGTCTGCTCAGTAACATATTCGACCATTAATACATCTTAATTCCCAGTTATAACATTAGAAATACGATATTATTAACCATTATCCTTATGTTAACCTCAGCTTATATGAACCCAGAATTTTTTATGCGTTTAGCATTAGCAGAAGCAAAAGAAGGTGATGCACCCTACGGTGCAGTGATTGTTAAAGATAACGAAGTCGTTGCCGTAGCTCATAATACTGTGAGAAGAGACAACGATCCATCCGCCCATGCAGAAATCAATGCTATTCGTAGTTTAACAGCTAAACTAAAAAACCCCTCTTTAGAAGGTTATAGCATATATACAACTGGCGAACCTTGTCCGATGTGTGCAACTGCTTGTGTTTGGAGTGGTTTATCAGAAATTGTATATGGTGCTTCAATTCAAGATTTAATTTCAGTAAATCAATCACAGATTAATATATCTTGTGAAGAGGTAATCGATAAGTCATTTAGGAAAATAAAAGTCACAAAAGATGTTTTAAAAAATGAATGTTTGGAATTATTTAAATAAGCTGAATTTAGATTACTGACTTATTTTAAAATCGTGAATCTACGGGTTGTAATTCTCAACACTCATTTAGAATTGCTATATAGCAATCCTAAATGAGTTGTGAAAATAGAGAGAATAAGATCCCCGACTTCTCAAAGAAGTCGGGGATCTTATTATTCACGACTGATTTAGGACTGCTATATAGCTTAAAATTACGAATTACGAATTACGAATTACGAATTATTTAACTTGGCTCATTCAAATAGGATAAATAAGTATTTGCCCAAATAGCTGCTTGAGTGCGATCGCGTAAATTTAACCTGTTTAAAATATTCGTAACATGATTTTTTACTGTCCCCTCAGAAATGTAGAGTCCGTGAGCAATTTCTCGGTTACTAGCGCCTGTAGCAATTAAACGCAAAACCTCTTTTTCTCTAGGAGTAAGTTCAGCTAAACTAGATGGCAAAGGCGGTGAATTAGTTGGTGCAACATGAGAAAATTGAGTCAACAGCTTTTTAACTATACCTGGGCCTAATTGCGTATATCCTTTATGAACGGCACGTATAGCAACAGCTAATTCTTCTGATGGTGTATCTTTCAATAAATAACCCATTGCCCCATTCTTTAAAGCTGCTGACACATATTCATCATCATCAAAAGTCGTTAGGACTAAAATCTTAGTTTTGGCAAAACGTTTTTGAATCTCCTTCGTGGCTGCAACTCCATCCATAATCGGCATTCTGATATCTAGCAAGATTACATCTGGCTGAAATTCTGCAACAAAATTAATCGCTTGTTCGCCGTTTTCTGCTTCTCCAACTATTTCTAAATCTGGTTCTAGTTCTAATAATGCTCTTAATCCTTGACGAATTAAACTTTGGTCATCTACCAGCAATACTTTAATCATTATGTTAACCATGTTAATGGAATATTAACTGTAATTTTGCAACCAGAGCCAAGAGCGCTATTAATATTAAACTGACCCCCAAGTGCTAAAGTGCGATCGCGCATACTATGAAGTCCAAAACCAGTAGTATTTTGTCCGACATCAAAACCTTTACCATTATCCTGAATTATCAATCGCAAATTGCCTTTAGTCGTAGTGAGTTCCAATTTTACCTCTGTGGCATAGGCATATTTAGATATATTAGTTAAAGATTCTTGAGTAATCCGGTAAATAGCAGTATTTATTTCAGGTGGTAGAGAATATTCCAGGTTGATTTGATAAATTGGTAATATCCCATTAAAGCGATGAAAATTTTCTGAAAGACTAGCGATCGCATCTTCTAAAGATTGTTCTTGTAATGGATTAGAACGCATAGTAGAAACAGATTGACGGACATCTTTTAGCGCCTTTGAACCCAATTCCTTTGCAGTTGCAAGAAATGTTTCAGCCTTACCTGGGTTAGATTGCCATAGTTTTAAAGCAGTTTCTAATTGCAGATTTAAAGCAGTCAGAGAATGTCCTAATGAATCATGAATTTCACGAGCAATGCGATTACGTTCTTCTAAGGTAGCTTGATTTTCAATTTGCATGGCATATTGACGGAGTTTGTCGTTAGCAAGAGCTAGCTTTTCTCGACTTTGCCGTTCAGACAAAACTGCATTCATCATCAACAACACAAAAACCAAACTTAAGCCAAATACTAGCGACGAATTCAAAATCAAAAATCGATATCGCTCTTGTGCCTGCGGCGATGCTTGAAAATTGAATAACTGATATTTTAGTTGTGTAGTAACTAAAAATAAGGCAAATGACAAAGCTGTAACAAATAAGCGCCCATTTAACTGAAAAATTAGACAACTGCGAGTCACTAAAATTATATAGAGAAAAGGAAAAAGCCGAGCAAATCTTTCCCCAAAAAATCCAACTATTAAAATTAATAAAAATTCAATAGCTGTATATATTATCTTAGTTGTCTGGTTATTTCTGGGTAATCTTAAGCCCATTAACGCAAAAACAATCAGACTATAAATTGATAGCTCTGGCAATATACTACAAACTGACAAGTCTGGAAATGCACCACAAATTGATAGTTCTGGAGGCTTGGGACGAAAACGCCGTAACGGAGGTGGTATAACAGCTGTCAATGCGGTGATCGCCAGTAATGTCCACTCCAGATAAAGCAGAGACGGAAAAGGATGTTTCTTAATTTCAATTGGACGACTCATTAGTCGCATTGCTCCAGTTATAAGTTATGAGTTAGGAATTAGAAGTTAAAAATTCAGAAAATTTGAGCAGATACTTTTAGCGCTTAAGTTTTTCGCTGAATGAAAAATCAAAAGTAAATTAGAAGAACAAAACAATTAGTTAATCAACTAAATAATGACTCATGAAATCATCATAATCAAAATTTTCATAATTTATAACTCCTAACTTCTAACTTCTAACTCTTAACTATCTCTTGTCAATCATGACTAAAGTCATGGGTATAACCATGACTTTCTCCTCATGTAACTGCTGAAGATAAGTTCTTATGATGGTGGCATCCAACCAGGAAAAACCCACCACACAAGTAATGAAACTCAAAGCATTATCGCTAGTTGCTTCCGCGATCGCCTTAACTTTAACTGCAACCTCCTTTGCTGTTCACGCTCAAACAGCCTCTTCTTCACCCCTGTTACTTGCACAAACTCAGCAAAAAGAAAGAGGCCCTTGGAAAGAGTTGGGTCTAACAGATGCTCAAAAAGCCCAAATTCAGACGATTCGCCGCGATAGCCGCACCAAATTTGAAGCAGTTTTGACCCCAGAACAAAAAGCAAAATTAGAGGCAGCGAAACAAGCACGTCGGGCTGAGTGGCAAGCGCGTAAGGCTCAAGGGCAAACAGGTCAAGGTCAACGCCAACCAGGCCAACGTCGAGGAAAGGGTGGTTTTGGTGACTTAAATCTAACTGAAACACAAAAAACCCAAATGCGACAAATCCGCGAGTCTGAAAAACAACAGATTCAAGCAGTCTTAACCCCGGAACAGCGTCAAAAATTGGAGCAATTCCGTCAAAATGCTCCTTCACGTCGTCAACAAGGTAATCCTCAATAATCATCTTTCAAAAAAGAATAATTCTGGGGTGGGCAGTGCTGCCCATCTCAATCCCAAAATAGATAGATTATGATGCAACCCTGTGCCGCTTCTCCAAATCCCGCTCCTCGTCTGCAACAGGTTTTAGATGTACTCGATCGCATCGCCCAAGCGCAGGGGCGAGATGTTCCCCAAATTGTGGAAATAGAGAAATTGCGTTTCCTCCCTACTGGCACTTTTGGCAGAACTTGGGCAGACTTCCTCAATGAACATAATTTAAAACCTTTTACTACAGGTAGCCGCCGTAAACAACTCCATGATGGGGTTCACGTTCTCACAGGCTATGGCACAGACTTCATTAGTGAAGCAGAAGTACAGGCATTTTTATTAGGAACAAAATTTAGCATAACTAACTTGATGTTGGGACTAGGACTGTTGCGAGTCATCCATAAAAACTTAAATTCTCGACAACAATTCACCTGGGACAGACTTTGGCAAGCATACCAACGCGGTTGTCACTCTCACTTTGACCCAGATACTTGGCAACCAGAATTACTTTGGCACTTACCCTTGACTGATGTCCAGGCATTGTTTTCCATAGTTAAAAATTAACAGGCTTCTTGCAGAAGATGCGGAAAGGGGAAAAACTTTATCCCCTTTCCCTTTCCCTATTTATTACCTTCATTATTGCTGAGGGGAATGGCACTAAGTTAAGACACAGCCCCTGTCCTGACTGGTTCCCAGCCTGGAGGCTGGGAACCGATCCTGGGAGGCTCTGCCTCCAGTGGCTTAATGAGAGGCAGAGCCTCTGGTAATACATTCCCAGCCTCCAGGCTGGGAACGAGGCAACACAAGACTTTGGGCTTATCTTAGTGCCATTCACTGCTGACGGCTTAGGGGATAATCTCATTTATTTACTCAGTAATGGCTAAACGCCACGCTACTGCTAACAAAAGTATTTTGTTCAATGCCCAATTTAGTAGACTTTCAAGATCGTTTTGAGTTATGAGTTAATCAAAACTCCTAGCTTAATTAAGATGTCCAATGAATTCGCAATTGGTAGTAAAGTCCGTGTTGTGGCGCTACCAGCCTACGTCAAAACTGCTGAACCTATGCCCATGTTGCGCCCTCCCAATGTCATTCACATTGGTGAAGAAGGTATAGTCATTGACCGCAGACCCGGTGGATATTGGGGTATTCGCTTTGCTAGGGGGGCTTTTCTCCTAGATAGTCAATACATCGAAAGCACAGATACCCCTGCCGAATCTCACTTAGAATAAGATTTCTCGCAACCAAGAATTGTAAACTTGTGTAAAGTTGTGATTCTGGTTTACACCATGATTTCCCGCCGCACTTTTTTAAGCATATTATTTGCCAGCTGTATTTCTGTCATCAGCTGGCTGAATTTTACCCCTGCTGCCAATGCTATGGGTGGTAAACTTCCGGCAATTAATCAACCCGCACCAGAGTTTACTTTGCCAACCAACACAGGTGATGGCAAAATTTCCCTCTCTGACTTGCGCGGTAAATGGCTAGTCCTGTACTTTTATCCTAAAGACTTCACGTTTGGTTGTACTATAGAGGCTCGTCGTTTTCAGCAAGACTTACCCCAATACCTTGAAAAAAATACTCAAATTATTGGTGTTAGTGCCGATGACATTGATTCTCACGCCAAATTTTGCGATTCAGAGGGACTAAAATTCCCTCTGTTGGCTGACACTGATGGTTCAGTGAGCAAAGCTTACGGTTCGTGGCTCGGCTTTTTATCTATGCGCCACAGTTTCATCATCGATCCTCAAGGCGTCTTGCGCGAGACTTTTGTCAAAGTCAACCCAACTATTCACAGTTCAGAAGTGCTGGCACGACTCGAAAAATTACAGTCCAGAGCTTCTTAAACTTCAATTAATTAATGAGGGGCTTAGAGGGTGTTTGAAAAGTCCTCTTGTCGGTAGCAAAACGTTATAGATACCCCTAAATCCACGCCAGTTGCTCATGGGGGAAACCCCCATCGCCCTTGGCGTCTCCCCTTGGGAGAAGACCGCACTGGCTCCCCTTAAAAAGGGGGACTTTGATTCTGGTTCTCCTCCTTTTTAAGCTATGCATTACCCACATCTTTCTTTACAATCTTGAAACCCATGTTCTATAAGCGTCTTAGACACTGAGAATTTAGGCATACTTGACAAATTCGTTTTTAATCTTCTCGCTAAAACTGCGTTTTTATTGAGAATGAACAACGAACGAATAAGGGTTATGAAAACCTGAGCCAATACTCTCGCAAATGTTAAGAAATATCCGGGTAATGGATAGCTTTTTAAGGGGGGCTAGGGGGGATCTAGAAGTACTTATCACAGCCAAACACAACCGTCTTAAGCCCCTTGTTTTAACTCACAATAAACCCATATTTTCTGAGTACAGTTTTGACTTCACCGCCAGATAGAAACTGGACAAATTCTTTGGCAGCAGAAGCATTTTTACTGCTTTTAATTATTGCTACCGGATAGACAATTGGGGAATGAAATTTATCATCAGCAGCAACTACGACTTTTACCTTGTTGGAAATTTTGGCATCAGTGGCATAAACTAAACCTGCTTCGGCATTACCACTTTCTACTGCTGCTAAAACTTGACGCACATTGTTAGCAAAGACAAATTTCGACTTGAGGCGATCGTAAAGTTTCAATTTCTTCAAGACTTGTTCGCCATATTGACCGGCGGGTACGCTTCTGGGTTCACCAATCGCAATTTTTTTAATCTTACTATCTGTTAAATTGTAGAAGCTATAGATGCCAACAACATCCTGAGCCACAATCAAGACTAGACGGTTATTTGCTAGGTTAGTACGGCTACCTGGTAGCAATAGTCCTTTTTGTTCCAAGGCATCCACTTGCTTTTTGCCAGCAGAAATAAAGATATCTGCTGGCGCACCTTGCTCAATCTGTTGCTGCAAGGCACCAGAGGCCCCAAAGTTATAACTAATATTGATATTTGATTTACTTTGTTGGTACAAAGGCTTAATTTCTTCCAGTGCCTCTTTTAAGCTGGCGGCTGCGGATACAAGTATGCTGGTGTTCGACTGTGCTATTACAGGAGAAGGAGGAACCAACGGTAAACCAATTGCTAGCAGCAAGCCAGCGATCGCTATACCCAGGAAGCCAAAAATTTGTCTTCTTTTCATATAAAAGGCGTTTGAAAGGTTTCTTCCATAAAATTGATGCTAGGTAAAATAGTACCAAAAATACCAACAATTAACCAACTAAATCGGTAAAAAATATGCCTAGAAAAGAACAAGGGTGGGTCACATTCCAAACTTCAGAAGAGGAGCGAAAGATTTTGGAAGAGTTTTGTGGCCAGTCTCAGCGAACTAAGACTGAGATTCTCCGGGAACTGGTACGTGGTCTTAATCAACACTCTTCATCATCAAACTTGCTACCATCCATAAACACAGAAGAGGAAGATATCTACACTCAAATGCCTGAGATAGAAATTAGTTTTCAAAAGAAACCACTCAAAGTTAGCTCTCGCAATATTCTCAAGGGTGTTGTTAAGCGAGTTGTTACTGGAGCCGTTAATAGTGAAGTAACGCTGGAGATTGTTCACAAAGTTGAGTTAACTTCAATTATCACCAGAGTATCGGTAGAAGAGTTGGATTTGTCTGAAGGGAAAGAGGCTTATGCTGTTATTAAGTCCAACGATATAGTTATTGCCAGGGAATAGGCTGTGGTGATGTCTCTGAACCATTGCTTGGGGTTTGCTATTCACTCAAAAGAAAGGATCTGAAATGTTCTCATGAATCATTCGGAGTTGCTGTAAAAATTACTTAATGCTACACAAATAAATTTATATTTCGCTAAATACTTTAGTAGGTAAACTGGGCTACGAACAGCGCAGCCCTTGTTTACCACTCTGTAGCTTATGAAAGCGCTGATACTGCTTCTTGCTTCTCAGTTTTGTTCTTCAATACGGTTGGTAGTTCGCTATTGAACACCTCACCTTCAACCACTTGCGATCGGAAACCATCGGGCCCAACTGGAACATCGCCCGTGATGGTGGTGCGATAGAGGACGCGCTCGACTTCCAGATGATCTAAGTCTTGAGGGGCCAAATGGGAGGTGGCGCGGTTGTCCCAGAACGCAATGTCACCGTTATTCCAGCGGAAGCGGGTGGTGTAGGCGGGCTTGGTAATCTGATTGAAGAACAACTCAAGCAGCAGATCGCTCTCTTGTCGTGATACGTCAAGAATGTGCGAGGTGAAGCCAGGGTTGACGTACAATGCGCGTTCACCAGTTTCAGGATGAACTCTTACTACTGGGTGGATTGAAACCAAGGGATTGGCTGCGATGCGCTGGGCAATCTTGCTGTTGCTGGGGAAATTCAAACGCGCATTGAAACGATGTTCGGCTTTTAATGTGTCTGCCAATGCCCGTAGCGGTGCTGATAGACCCTCATAGGCTGCAACTAAATTTGTCCATTGTGTGTCACCACCGAAGCTAGGGACATTAACCGCACGCAAAATTGACGCCGCAGGTGGATTGACAACTGCTGTAACATCGGTGTGCCAGCGGCTCTCGTAGCTGGAACGGCGTAGACCATTGCGCCGCTCGTAACGGCTGCGGTCAATGGGCAGGATTTCTGAGAAACCTTCAATCGGCTCATCTTCGTGGGGATGTGCGTAAGTCACTTCGCCGAAACGAGCCGTGAATGCAATCTGTGCCGCATGATCGATGTTTTGACCGCGAAAGAACACGACTTTCCACTTCAATAGTGCTTGACGAATTTCTTTGACCGCATCATCGTGCAAAGGACGCGATAGGTCTATGCCGCTGATTTCAGCACCGATGAAACCTGCTACTTGTTTGACCTCAATGTGTTTATTGCTCATGTCAATTCTCCATAGTTTGATCGATAGGGCGGTACGGTGTTCGCACTCGTCCGTTAGATATGTTGCTTGCGCTTAATGGCTACATATCAAGCGATCGCAATTTAAAATATCATACTATAAATCGATCAGTTTACCGTAGTATATTCTCGCTGTATTTTAGACTGCTGGAACAACGGTCGATTTAGTCCAGGCAAGGTCAAGTTAAAATTCGCAACACAGATGAGGTGACAAGCAAGCTATGGATACCGGATACTGTCGGGCAAGCAACTATATTGGTAGGTAAGAGTAGGTGGTACAACTCTTACGCTTCTGCCAAAAAGGAGTCTTTTTGGAACTTACAACGATTTCACAATAGCGTCTCTGTATTCTTTGCTACTCACGGACGTATTTATAATAATATTTTTATCTAAACTTTATAAAATCTTTTTATTTGTAACTCTAGTATTTTATTGATTGATTTATACTGTAGGATGAAAAATAAACAATTATATTTACTATCATTAAAATAATAGTTTTACCCAAAGCTGCAAAATAAATTAATACTTGTTAAAAATAAAATAATATTTTGTATTTATTTTTTAATTTGAAAATTATATAAATAAATACTAATTTTAGTCCTCTCTCTTATTCCAAGATACTAATTTAGTTTTGTTATTAGCCTGTTGCTAATAATAAATTATGAGTTGCCTTTTTACCAAGATTAATTAAGGCTTTGAGGAAATTGAAAACTACATGAAAAAGCGATTATCACAGAAATGGACTATTTCTAAAAATTGGTTACGTTTTTTAATTATCATCTTATTAGTGATAGGTGTATTTTTTCGTTTCGTCAATATTGACAAAAAAATTTATTGGGGTGATGAAGTTTTGTCATCATTACGCATATCTGGCTATCAGCTGTCGGAAATGAAAATGCAACTAAGTAATGGTCGTTTGATTGGCATAGAAGATTTACATAAATACCAGCATACTAATCCTGAAAAAAATGTAATTGATACAATTAAAGGGCTTATTTTAGAAGACTCGCAGATATTGCCACTATATATCTTGATGACCCGATTTTGGGTAGAGTGCTTTGGCAATTCTATAGCAGCGACCAGAAGTTTTTCGGCATTTATTAGTCTGCTTACTTTTCCTTGTCTTTATTGGCTATGTCAAGAATTATTTGAGTCTTCACTAGTGGGGTGGATAGCCATCGGGTTAGTAGCCATTTCACCTATTCATATTGTGTATGCACAAGAAGCGCGATCGTACAGTTTAGGGATAGTAGCCATCTTAATGTCGAGCGTAGCACTGCTACGAGCCATGCGTCTTCAAACCAAAGTTAGTTGGTGCATTTATGTAGCAACATTATCAATAGGGTTTTATACTCATCTATTTTTTACCTTGGTTGCTTTTGCACAGGGAATTTATGTAGTTACAATCGAACGTTTTCGATTGAGTAAAACATCGATTTACTACCTGCTATCATTGCTTGCGGGGTTTATAAGTTTTGTACCTTGGATTTGGATTATTATTACCAATCCTCAGCCAGAAGCAATTACTTGGGCGAATACTAAACAAACATTATTTATGTCAGTTACAAGGTGGGCTGGTATCTTTAGTCGTGCGTTTCTTGATTTAGGTATTAGTCCTAACGAACCTGGAAAACTGAAGTTTCTCTTAATTCCTTTTATTTTAATGATTTTAGCTTTAATCAGCTACTCAATTTATGTTGTTTGTCGAAGAACCTCTAAAGAAGTTTGGTTATTTGTCTTAACCTTGATTGGATCTTTAGGGCTTCCTTTACTGATAACAGATTTCGTATTTCAAAAGCGATTCGCGACTAGTCGATATACACTTCCTTCAGTTTTAGGTATACAGTTAGCTGTGGCTTACCTATTTACCACTAAGCTCGCGTCTATTTCTACTAAAGCTTGGCAAAAAAAGTTTTGGTCGCTTGTAGCGTTTATGGTAATTATAGGTGAAGTTGTATCTTGTGTGGTTCACTCTCAAGCACAGATTTGGTGGAACCAAGTGCCTGATAAATACCAAGAATATCCTCAAATTGCTAATATTATTAATCAAGGAAAGAAACCGCTTTTAATTAGTGATGAGGATAATATTATTCCGCCACTACAAGTACTTAGTGAATTAATCGACCCAAAGGTGCAATTTCAAATTGTCGGAAAAAATCAGTTACCAGAGATTACTAATGGCTTTAGTGACATATTTTTGTTCTTGTTCGAGCCGTCTGACTTTTTAAAAGCTGGAATTGAAAAAGTTTATAACTCAAAGTTACAGCAGGTAAACCAATATCTCTGGAAAATAACAAAGCCTAATTAAACTAAGTACACGAACATATCTAGGGGTATCGCAAAGACGCGATAAATCGCGTCTCTACATGAGGGTTTTGGGTTTATCTAAACTGTATTGGGTTAAAAATTAATATCAATTAGCCTGAGAAGTGGCACAGTTAGAGCAAAAATATACTTTAATTAAACAAATAATTTAAGTATATATTTGTACTGCTGCCGCTTATGTCATCGCCCCTTGAGCGCCCGCTAAAAATTGAAATCAGACTGCCATCTTCCCATCCTCAATTATTGGAAGGACTGGATATATGGCTGCGTTTAGGTCTAATATCTGATGCCCAAGTCAGGCAGTTATGTCGAGAGTTTCTGGTGTGTGCGGTGGTGTTGGAACCTCAAGCTGAAGCTCAAACAAAGGTAGTATTTGCAACTTCCGACTCCGTGCAGCAGTTGCCCGTAGGAGGTTTACAATCTAGTAGCGGCAAACAACCACAACAAAAACCAGCTAAACCCAACTTCATCGGCACAATGTTGCAGTCCTTGGGAGCAGAACTGAGTGTCCGTTGGCTACTTTTTCTAGGGGTTTTCCTCGTAGTCGTATCTTCTGGAGTCCTGGCTGCTAGTCAATGGGCGAGGTTTCCCGCTTCTGGACAGTACGGGGTTTTATTTGCTTATACTTTGAGTTTTTGGGGATTAAGCTTTTGGGCGACTAGGCAAAATAACCTCAGATTGACGGCTCAGACATTGCTGATTGCCACTCTTTTGTTAGTGCCAGTGAATTTTTGGGCAATGGATAGCTTTAAATTGTGGCAAAATCCTGTGGATTGGATTGTAGTTGCGATCGCCTGTCCTACCCTGACTGCTATAACTGTTTTACTCTCCAAAAATCGGACTATTTTTACCAATTTACATCCTGGCAAATTACCTCTGATAAATATTCTCGGGCTGAGTTATCTGCATTGGGGTTGGCAGTTAAGAGGATTTCCTTTAATTGCTGTTTATCTGGCAACGATCGCCACAACTATCATTACCATTTATCACAATCTTTTCCAACAGCCTAGTACTGTCAGCGACGATCGCCGTAGGCTAAGTATTAGTTTACCTGCTGCTGTAATTATTTATTCTTTAATAGTATTGTTGGTGCGGGCAATTTTTGTTACTAAGGTAGATGTCACACTGTTGGGGTTAGCTATTGGCATTTGCGGCTGGTTGATGACTTGGTTAGCAGAGCAGGGAAGGAGGAGGGCAGGGGGGCAGGGGAGCAGAGGGGCAGGGGAGCAGGGGAGCAGGGGGGCAGAGGAAGTAACATTAATATTCTCCTCGTCTCCCTTGTCTCCCTCATCGCTCTTACTCTGGGAAAGACTTGGGGGTGTTTTACTCTTTTTGGGTTGGGTGGTATCGGTAGTAAATTATCCTTGGCAAGCAATAGCTGTCAGTGGTTTGGGTTTGTGGTTTGTGGGGAGTCGCTTGCAACGGTACAGTTTAAAGCGAGACTTGGCAGGGGTTTTCGTCATCGGCTTAGAGACGATTTTGCTAGGTTGGCGATTAGTACCCGATAACTTACAGAAATTAGCGATCGCAACTAGTACCCAACTCACCAATTCTCAAAATGAACCTTGGGCGCTACTGGGTATAGCTTTATTTCCCTACGTAATTTTGATGGTGGCGCTTACAGATAATTTGTATCGCAACCAAAAGCGAGAATTAGCTAAGTTTGGCGAACTGCTTGCTCTGTTATTTGGAGCTTTTTTAACAACGATCGCTCTCGTAAATCCCCCATTGCGATCGCTAAATCTGTTATTTTCTACCGCCACTTTGGCATTTGTTACTCAACGCCGCTCCCCCTCATCCCTTCCCCTGGTATACCTAACTCACATCATGGGGGTGCTGACGTTTTGCTTTACCATTAATTGGTTATTCCCCAGCCTGACTCAACAATGCTGGGCAAGTATTTTATTGGCTCTCATGGTTGCAGAATGGCGATTTAGCTTGCAAGAAGGACTATGGCAACGTAGCGCATGGGATATCGGTTTAGGATTAGCCGCAGCGAGTTTTTTCCTTTTGTGGATGAATGCAGAATCATCTTGGTATGGCATCACTGATAACCGATCTGATTGGGGAGTTTTATGGCTAGTTACGCCTTTAGCTCTCACAGGTGTTGCCAATGCCGCAATTATGGAGCGGCGGATTACTAGCCGTTACTTGAGTGTTTTGGCTGTAATAATTGCCCAACTACTAACTTTACAACTACCAGGAATCAGATTAATCGGTTTGGCTATAGGTGCTGGATTGATGTTTGCGAATACGCGCTATTTGCGAAACCAAGTATGTGCGGTAATTACAGAAGGATTTGTTTTAAGTTTCATTGGGGCGCTGCTGTGGACAGGTGTGCCTGGTTTGCCTCACCTAGCGGTAGCCGGTTGGTTTGTTGTAGGAGCGATCGCAACTCTCAGTCTATGGTTAGCGCGGACTGTTTTGACCCAACGCGGTAACGAATTAGCAGTTATCTATGCAGCCGCCAGCGATAAATGGGCGATCGCTTTGTGTAGTGTTGAATTATTAAGTTTAACACTGCATTCAGTGCTGATTTACCAAGGGTTTACGACTTCAGGATTTTTGTTCTTAATTGCCACTGTAATAACGTTGACAGCCATTGTTTATCGCAGTTGGCGCGAACCGACAAATTGGGCATTTTATAGTATTGGTTGGTGTTTGGAATTGTTGATCGCTCAGGTGCTAGGGTTGGGGGAACATTCAATTGTTAAAATAGCGATCGCGGAGCGTGGCTTGCCAATCGCAAACATCGCCTTGGGTTTAATTACTCAACTTGTCGGCGAGTGGTGGCGGCGACGACATCAATTAGAAAAGTTTCCTAGCAGCCTGCACATTTTGCCATTAATTTATGGTGCATTCAGTGTATTGTTGCGTTTGAACACCTTCACCGAGTGGACAGGTTTGTACTCCTTGGGTGTAGCTTTAATTATTATTGGCGTAGGGCGACGCCACGAAAGCTTCAAACCCTTGCTGTACTTAGGAATTATTGGCGTATCAATTTCTGCTTATGAACTTTTGTTCTATCAAATGTCACAAGCTTCAGGAGGAGCATTAGGTGATGGATTAATTGCCATGTCTGCCCTTGGTGCGAGTATCATGTATGCTTACCGCATTTTGTCGCCAAGGCTAGTCAGCTACTTACACCTAACTCCCCAAGAATTGAAAAGAATTGCCCATATTCACTGGGTTTGGAGTAGCTGTTTATTAATGGCTGCCATTCCTCTTCCCATTGCAGTTAACCGTTTGGTTGGATTGGGAACGGGAGTATTTTTGATTCGCTACGCCATCTTTCAGGGACGCAATTTACGTACTTCCCCCAGTTTCTTGGGAAGAATTACAATCGCTGAGATGTGGGTTTACCTTGGCTTATTAGAGGTAGCCGGCATGAGAATTTATTGGCGAGAGACAGCAGTAGGGCGATTTTGGGCTGGGCCATTAGTTCCTTGGAATGGTGCGATCGCTTGTGTGGTAGCCTACTTTTTGTACATTCTACCTTGGGAAAGTTGGGGTTGGTCTAAAAGACCTTGGCAACAAGCTGCATACATCACACCTCTGATAATTTTATGGGAAACCAGACTGCAAACTTACCCCATTACCTTAGTACTCGCAGCTGGATTTTACATCTTTTTAGCAAAAGTGGGTGAAAACATCCGTTTCACCTATATTAGTGTGGCGTTGATTGATTGGGCACTTTATCGCTGGTTTGATTCCTTACGCCTAACTGATGCTTTGTGGTATGTAACACCAATTGGGTTATCACTGCTTTATATTGCTCAAGTGGATACCCAACTGAAGTTACCAGAGTACAAAACATCTCGTCATTTTCTGAGAGTGCTAGGTAGTGGTTTAATTTGTGGGTGGGCAATTTTATTTCATCAAGATACAGCTTGGATACCGGGAATATTCAGTCTCATCGCTATTTTTGCTGGATTAGCTTTGCGAGTACGGGCTTTTCTCTACATTGGTACAGCCACTTTTTTAATTACGACAATCTATCAATCGGTAATTTTCAGCTTGCAATACTCATTTTTAAAATGGGTTGTTGGCTTGCTAGTTGGCATTTTACTAATTTATATTGCCGCCAACTTTGAAACCCGTCGCGCTCAAATAACTTCCTTAATTCGTAGCGCCATTGATGAATTTCAATCATGGGAATAGTAAGCTAAGGATTAAACTAATTAAACTGAAATTTCTGCTCGATACTCAAGAGACCTCTTGCATAAATCAAAAATAAGAAAGAACCCCACCCCGCCAAAGCTACGC